>DASRTX010000120.1:0-14249 GCA_035655715.1 Myxococcales bacterium
GCGGACTTGATGCGGTCGAGCCCGGCGAAGGCGGCGACCAGCATCAGAAGCGTGCTGCGGGGCAGGTGGAAGTTCGTGAACAGGCCGTCGACGACCTGGAACTCGTACCCCGGGGTGATGAACAGGTCGGTGGTGCCGGGACCGGCGCGGCCGCCCGAAGCCTCCAACGTGCGCAGCGCTGTGGTGCCCACGGCGACGACGCGCTCCGCGGACCGGAGCGCGTGGGCGGTCTCTTCCGGGACCTCGTACCGCTCGCGGTGCATGCGGTGGTCCTCGGTGCGCTGGACGCGGACGGGCAGGAAGGTGCCTGGGCCGACGTGGAGCGTGATGTGTACCAGGTGTACACCACGCACACGCAGGGCCTCGACCAGCGCGGGCGTGAAATGCAGCCCGGCGGTCGGCGCGGCCACCGCCCCGCGCTCGCGCGCGAACATGGTCTGGTACCGCTCGCGGTCCTCCGGGCCCGGCGCGTGGCGGATGTACGGCGGCAGCGGCACCTCTCCGGCCTCGTCGAGGAACTTCCAGAGCGCGTCGCCCACAACCGGCAGCCGCACCACCAGCTCGCCGCCCTGGCGGACCTGGACGATCTCTACTTCGCTGCCCAGCACGTCTACTTTCTGTCCGCCGCGAAGCGGCTTGGAGGCCTGGCCCAGCGCGAGCCAGTCGCTCCCGCCGAGCGGCTCCACCAGCAGCAGCTCCACCTTGCCGCCCGTCCCCTGCTTGTGCCCGTGCAGGCGCGCCGGAATCACCCGCGCGTCGTTCGCCACCAGCAGATCTCCAGGCCGCAAGACCTCCGGCAGGTCGCGCACGGCCCGGTGCTGCACGGCGCCGTCCTGGCGCGGGAGCACCAGCAGCCGCGAGGCGTCGCGCTCGGCAAGCGGCGCCTGCGCGATCAGCTCCTCGGGCAGCGCGTAGTCGAAGGCGGCAACGTCCACGGAGCGCCTTCTTAACCCGGGTCCCGACGGATCACATCGCCTCGGCGCGCCGCACCTCGGCGGCGATCTCGTACAGTCCCATCTTCGGCAGCTTGAGGCCGGCCTCGGCTGCGCCCGCCAGCAGGCCATCCTCGACCCATTCGAGCAGCCACTCGCCCGCCGTGGCCGGGTCATGCTGCTTGAGGGCCGCGCCCCGATCCGCCGCCCAGCGCAGGTTCCACTCCTCGTGCACGCCGACGGGCGGCGCGCCGATGAAGGGGATGCCCAGCGCGGCGAAGAAGGTCAACTCGGACGGCTTGCTCCACAGCGCGTCGGCCCGGGCGAGGAGCTCGTTGAAGGCGCGGAAGTACGAGAACACGTCCGGCTGGGAGAGCAGCTCCACGCCGTCGTGTCCGGCCAGGCCCTCGGCCTCGAGTGCCTCGCGAAGGGCGCTCGCCACCTCGGCCCGCCGCCCCGCCACCAGCGCCAGCCGCAGCCTCCCATCCAGGATCTGCCGCCTCATCCCGCCGATCAGCTGCCTGGCCAAGGGGACCTGCGCCCCGGCGCCCCCGATGGCGAAGACGATCAGCGGCGCCTCCCCCTTCCCCGCCAGCCGCTCCATGCGCGAAAAAAAATTTTTTTTTATTTTTTCCTGGCCGGGGCCGACCAGGGGGTCGGGGAGGGGGTAGCCGGTCACCCGGATGCGGGAAGACGGCACGCCGTAGGTCTCCATCCGTCTCCGGGTCCGGTCGGTCGGGGCGAAGTAGATGATTTCACTGAACTTTGCGTCTGGCGGGGCCCAGACCCGGTTCACGTCGCTGTCGGTGATCAGGCAGTGCAGCCTGCGGGCTCCGTGAAGCTCCGGGAGAATGGCCGCGGCGTAGAAGGTCGTGAGGAGCGGCGCCCCGGTCTCGCGCAGGTGGCGTGCCAGCGCCTCGCCCACGCCCGCCCGCGCCGCCCGCTCCATCCACCGGGTCCCGGGGGTGGGGTCCGACAGATCGCGGACGGGCCAGGGCGAGGGGATGGAGGTGATGGTGTTGAGCACCGCACGCATCGCCGGACCGATGCCGGGGAGCTGGGAAAACCGCGTCAGGGGCTCGTAGAAGAGCCGGGTCCGCTGCCAGAACGCCAGATCGCGGCCGTCGCCCAGCGGGGGCCGATCGATCTCCAGCACCGGAACGCCCAGGTGCTCGGCCAATGCCGCCGCCGGGCGGAGGTGGCCGTATCCCATGTCGATGGCAGCCACGATGGGCCTGGGCATGAGGGCGCTGTCGTCTGCGAAACGCGCGGCGCTGTCAAGGGACTCGCCGCCTGCCTGGACCATGCACACCCTGCCTTCATGTTCTCTTCCGACATCCCGGTGCTGCACCTCGTCAACCGCTTCTGGATCGGCGGCGCGGAGCGCCAATTCGTGGAGCGGTTGCGCCGGCACCCCAAGGGGTTTCGCGCCGTGGTCGGCTGCCTGGAGGCGTCCGGCCCGTTGCTCGAGCAGGTCCGCGGCCTGGGCCACGAGCCCGAGGTCTTCCCCCTCAATGGCTCGATGATGAAGCCCAACACCGCGCTGCAGATCGCGCGCATGGCGGCCCTCATCCGCGCGGAGGGCGTGAAGGTGGTCCACGCCACCGACTTCAACACCAATCTCATGGCGCTGGGCGCGGCCCGTCTCACCGGCGCGAAGGCCATCGTCAGCCGCGTCGACCTCGGCCACCTGCGCGCGGGCTTCGGCCGCTGGCATCGCGAGCTGGAGAAGCTCAACGCTCGCGCGGCGGATCTGGTGGTCGCCAACGCGGACGCGGTGCGCGAGGTCTGCATCGCCGAAGAGGGCGTCAAGCCGGAGAACTGCGTGGTGGTGCGCAACGGCCTGGATCTGGAGCACTTCGATCGGATGGCGGCCGCGGGGCTGCAGGCGCCGTTGCCGGTCCCCGACGGCGCCCCGTTCGTGGCGGTGATCGGAAACCTCTGGCCGGTGAAGGGGCACCGCACGCTGGTGGAAGCGGTGGCGCGGCTGCCCGAGGCGTTCCATGGCGTACATTTCCTCTGCGCCGGCGAGGGACCGGAGCGCGAGTACCTGACCGGCCGCATCGCGCAACTGGGCCTGGGCGGCCGCATCCATCTCCTCGGCCACCGCCTGGACGTCCCCGCCATCCTCTCGCGGGCGCGGGCGGGCTGCCTCTGCTCCAGCGCGGAGGGGCTCTCCAACGCCTTGATGGAAGCGATGGCGGCGCGGCTGCCCATCGTAGCCACGCGGGTGGGCGGGAATCCGGAGCTGATCCACGACGGCGAGAACGGCTACCTCGTGCCCTATGGCGATCCCGCCGCGCTGGCGGAGAAGCTGGCACACCTGCTCGGCGCTGTTGGACCGGCGCGCGAGATGGGGCTGCACGGCCGCCGCCGCGTCGAGGCGGAGCTGACCATGGAGCGCATGGCCGACGGCCACGGCGCGCTCTACCGCCGCGCGCTGGGCGCCGCTCCGCTGGTGCACGAGCCCGCGTTGGGCGCCGCCTGAGCTCCGTGTTCGCGCGGGCGCTCGTGCTCTACCGGCGGCACTTCGCCTCGCTCGTGCTCACCTGCGCGGTGGCCCTGGTGCCCGCGAATCTCCTGGCGGCGGGGACGGTGGCGTTCGGCCTGGCCTCGCTGGGCAAGAGGGGCGTGGCCGAGACGCGCGGGAGCTCGCCGGCCGTGCAGGGCCAGCCGCCCGCCGCGCAGGATTCCCTGCCGTCCTCCCAGCAGGACCGCGCCCAGCAGCTTCGCGTCGATGCGGCGGATGGCGGCGCACGCGAGGACGTGAACGCCTTCTTCGGCGCGATCCTGCCCGTGGCCTACGCCACGCTGGTCGTCGCCGCACTCCTCCTCGCGGGGCTGTTCCTCGCGCACGCCGCCGCGGTTCCGCTGGTGCTCGAGCTCAGCGAAGGACGGCCCGCGGGCGCCGCGCATGCATGGGCAGGCGTGGGCGCGCGGTTTCCGGCCGTGGCCGCCACCGGCGTGCTGGGCGCCGTCCTGGTGGCGGTCGGGACCCTCTGCTTCGTGCTTCCAGGAGTGTTGCTGGCGACCGGCTTTTCGCTGGCCGTGCCCATCGCGATGGAGGAAGGCGTCTCCGGGCGGGCCGCCCTCGAGAAGTCGTGGCGCGGGCTGCACGGGCGCTGGGGAACGGCGCTGGGAATGTGGGCGCTGATCCTCGCCTTCTCGGTGCTCGCGTCGCTGGCGGCGGCGGCCGCCCCGGCGGGCCCTTTGCGCCCGCTCATCGCGGCGCTGGTGCGGGTGCTGCTGTACCCGCTGCCGCTGGCCGGCCTGGTGCTGCTCTACCTGGACGCCCGCGGTCAGTACATGCGCCGGATCTCCGCGCCCGGATAGTAGTGCGCGAGGATCTCGCGGTACGTCGCGCCCTCCTCCGCGCGCTTGCGGGCTCCCCATTGGCACAACCCGACGCCGTGGCCGCTTCCCGTGCCGCGGAAGACCGCCACCCCGCGCTCGACGGCGACCTCGAAGAGCAGCGAGGGCAGCCGGCTGTACCCGAGGACCTGGCGCAGCTCGACGGCGGCCATCGGCCGCGGGCCTTTGCGGGTCTGCATCGCCAGCATCTGCGCGCGGCCGCTCGCGGTGCGGGACTGGACGGCGATCCCGTCGAGCTCCGCCTCCATCCTGCGCGCCTTGCGCAGGGCCGCCGCGATCTCCGCCAGCGGAATGCGCACGGTCCAGGCGCGCGCATCGCCGTCGGCCTCGCTGGCCCGGATGTAGGGAGTGGTCCCGGGCGCGAGGTGGAACGCCACCTCCGCGCTCTCGCTCACGCCGCCGCAGCTGGCGCTGAAGTAGGCGGCGATGGGCGCAGCCCCCCAGGTCAGCACCTCGCCGGCGGTCGCGCGGGCCGCCTGCAGCGCCGACGCCGGAGGATGCGCCGCGTTCCGGTACACCTGGTCGATCACCGATGCGCCGAGGTGCGCGCGAGCTCCCGCTCCCTGCGCCACTTTCTGCGCTACCGCGAAGGTGCGCGCCGCCACCGCCTGCGCGCGCAGCATCTCCTTCGGCCAGGAGGCAGGGACCTCGCTCGCCACCACCGCGGCGACATAGTCTTCGAGGTCCACAACGTTGACCGCGACGAAGCCGTCCTTCTCGCGGAAGAACTCCACGCGGCCCGGCAGCTCACGGCCGTCGAGGCGCTCGGCAGCGAGGCCTCGCGCCACTTCGATGCGAATCTCCTCCGCGCCGGCTGCGCCGGACAGGAGCAGCAGCGCTGCGGCCACCTGCTTCACGCAGGCCAAGGTGCCGCAGCGCCGCCTTTCCGGCAAATCTTCAGTGGATCGACGAGGCGCCTTCCTGCTTCACCTCCCGCACCGTCTGGCCCAGCTCGCTCTGCTCCGTGCCCTTGGACAGGTCTTGAAGACTGATTACGCCCACCGGCTTCTTCGCCTCGCAGACGAGGATGCGCTGGACCTGGTTGTCCTGCATCAGCTCCTTCGCGCGCGAGAGGTCGTCGTCCGGCGAGAGGCTGATCACCTGGTTGCCGCCGAAATCGCGCAGCTTGGACGACTTCGCGTCGAGCCCCTTTGCCACCACGCGGATGACGATGTCGCGATCGGTCACCGTTCCGATGACCTCGCCCTTGCCGTCCACGATGGGCAAGAAGCCGATGTCCCGCTCGGCCATCGTCCGGGCGGCGTCCTGCACGGTGGCGTCCAACGAGCAGGTGGCGGGGTTTTTGGTCATGATTTCCGAGACGCGCATGTTGCCTCCTTGGCGAAGCTGGAATGTGGGTGCCCACCCCACCAGGAGCCAGTGCGCCGGAAACCCGCTACAATCGGTCGACCGTGCTGTCGCGCATCCACCGCTCGATCGCCCTGAAGATGGTGCTGGCATCCGCCCTGCCCTCGGCGGTGGTGCTGCTGGCAGGGCTGGGAGCGCTCGTCGCCCACTCGCACCAGCTGGCGCAGCGGGACATGGCGCTCGCCTTCCACGAGCTGTGGCAGGGAGCGGTCCTGGGCACGCTGCTCGCCCTCACCTTCGCCGGCATGACCATCGCGCTGGCCGCCCGCCACTTCCTGGTCAAGCCCATCCAGCATCTGCAACAGACCATGGCCCGAGCGGAGTTGGGCGAATTCCTGGTGCGCGCCCGCGTGCAGAGCGACGACGAGCTGGGCAAGCTCTCGAAGAGCTTCAACACCATGCTCGCGCGCGTCACCGACATGGCGGTGGCGGACATCGAGACGCGCGAGTCGATGGCCCTGATGGAGCGCGAGCTGTCGCTGCAGGCGGAGCTGAAGGCGCTCAACGCCCAGCTCGCCGCGCACCTGGGGGAGACCGAGCTCCTGCTCGAAGTGTCGAAGGCGGTGTCGGGCACCCTGGACCTGCCCGAGCAGCTCGAGCTTCTCGGACAGGAGGTCTGCTCCCGCCTGGGGATGAACGAGTTCTCCGTGATGCTGCTGGACGAGGCCTCGCACCAGCTGGTCGTCGAAGCGGTGGCGGGAGAGGCCCCGCGCAGCGCCCGCGGGACGCGCTTCCATCTGGGCGAAGGAGTGGCGGGCGAAGTGGCGGCGCGGGGCCAGACCATCTACGTGCCCGACATCTCGAAGGATGCGCGCTACCTGCACTACAAGGGGCGCAAGCGGAGCACCGGCTCCTTCCTGGCCGTGCCGCTGCGCAGCAAGGGGAAGATCCTCGGCTCGATGAACTTCAACCGTACCCGGGTGGACGCCTTCAGCCCGCAAGAGATCCGGCTCGCCGAGGCCGTGGCGGCCCAGGCGGGGCTGGCCATCGCAAACGCGCGCCTCTACCAGGAGACGCTGGAGCTCTCCTTCACCGACGCGCTCACCGGCGCGCCCAACCGCCGGCAGCTCTTCCTCAGGCTGGATCAGGAGCTGTCGCGGTCGGCCCGGTTCGGCGACGCGCTCTCGCTGGTGATGATCGACCTGGACCTCTTCAAGCGCATCAACGACGCCCACGGCCACACCGTCGGCGACGGCGTGCTGCGCGGCGTGGCGCTGACCTTGCGCCGCAACGTCCGCCGCATCGACATCGTCGCCCGCTACGGCGGCGAGGAGTTCTGCGTGGTGCTGCCGCGCGTGGGCAAGCCCGAGGCGCTCGAGGTGGCCGAGAAGCTGCGCCGCGCGGTCGGGGCCGCCACCATGCCTGGCCCCGACGGACACGGGCCGCTCGCGGTCACCATCTCCGCCGGCGTGGCGACTCTCGGCGTGGACGCCCAGGACGCGGCTGGACTGATCGAGAAGGCCGACGCGGCCCTCTACGAAGCCAAGCGCCTGGGCCGGGACCGCGTGGCGATGGCGGTGCCCTCCCACCGCGCGAGCGCCTGAGCCGCAGGTCCCCTTGCAGGTCCGAGCGCCCGTGCCCAACTTCCAGCCGTGGGTGGGGCTGCCCTGTGGCAGCAGGTGGAGGGCACGATGGTGGCGGCGCTGGTACTCGCCGCGGCTGCGACGGCCGCGGCGGCAACGGACAATTCGCAGAACGTTCCTTTGCAGGCCCTGCTCGACGAGGAGCCCGCCGACGTGTTCCTGGCCAAGGCCACGCTGCAGCAGTACCTGTCGCGCGTGGTCCGAAAGGATTGGGACGGCGCGCGGAGCCTCACGCATCCCAAGGCGCTGGCGCGACGGCCAGCGCTCGCCGCGTGGTCGGAGGGCGACGCGGAGCTGAAGACGTTCCACTTCACGGGTACGCGGCAGGTGGCGCCCGGCGTGGTCCTGATCCAGGTGGGTGAGGACACCTACCGCGCGGACCGGCAGGGCATGTCGCTGGACGATCCGGCCGTCTACGTCCTCTTCAAGTCGCGCGGCGGGTTTCTCGTCGCTGATCGCAGGGAGGGCGAGTCGCTCACCGCGGTCCCGGACACGTTCGTGCGCTCGCACTATCCCGGCTACGTGGACCGCCAGGCCCAGGCGCAGGCCCGCCGCGAGACGGCGATGCGCGACAAGCACCGCTAGCGGAGCTCGGCGCCCGCGATGTACGCCAGGTGCTCCTTGGCCTTGGCGATGTCGGCCTCGTACTTGAGGATGATGGAGAGCGTGTCCGAGACCAGCTCCGCGTCCAACGTGCTGGCGTTGAGCAGCGTCAGCGCGCGGACCCAGTCCAGGGTCTCGCTGATCGAGGGCGCCTTCTTCAGATCCAGCTTGCGGACCGCCTGCACCGCGGCCACCACCTTGCGCGCCAGCTGATCGGTGACGCCGGGCACGCGCGAGCGCACGATCTCGAGCTCGCGCTGCGCCGTGGGGTAGTCGATGTAGAGGTGCAGGCACCTGCGCTTGAGGGCATCGGACAGCTCGCGGGCGGCGTTGGAGGTGAGCACCACCCGCGGGATGTGCACCGCCTTGACCGTGCCCAGCTCGGGGACGGTGACGGCGTTGTCCGCCAGCACCTCCAGCAGGAAGGCCTCGAACTCGGGATCCGCCTTGTCGATCTCGTCCACCAGCAAGAGGGCGGGCACCGGGCTGCGGATGGCGGCCAGCACCGGCCGCGGCAAGAGGAAGCGCTCGCTGAAGAAGAGGTCGTCGGAACCCGCGATCCGCTCGGCGGCCTCGGCCAGCGAGCCGGTGCCGGCGATCATCTCGGCGATCTTGTCCTTGAGGAGCTGGGTGTACAGGAGCTGCTTGGCGTACTCCCACTCGTAGAGCGCCTTCGACTCGTCGAGCCCTTCGTAGCACTGCAGCCGCAGCAGCACGCGGCCGGTGGCTTGCGCCAGCGCGCGCGCCAGCTCCGTCTTGCCCACGCCGGCGGGCCCTTCCACCAAGACGGGCTTCTCCAGCCGGTCGGCCAGGAAGGCGCTCGAGGCGATCTCCGGCGACGGCAGATAGCCGGTCGCTCGCAGGCGATCCGCCGCATCGTCGACGCTCTGGAGGACATGGGCCATCGAGCGCCTGTGTAACATGTGCGCAGCGCAGGTGCGTACCCGACTTCGCACTGGCACCCCACGTGCACTACGTACACGCGTGACGCGCAAAGTAGCTCTCATCATCGCTGCGATCGTGCTCCCTGGTGGATTGATTGCCCTGGCCGGCGCCTGGTTCCTGCGCGCCCTGAGCCAGACGGAGCGCGGCCGCAAGGTCGTGGCCCTGGCACAGAGGCGTGTTCCGTCCTGGGCGCAATCGATCGGCTTCCCCGCCTTCGGCCGCAGCGAGGCCGCATAGAGAACATCGGTTCCGTGGGAAAGAAATTTCCCGGCCGTCGCGCCGCGCAGGCGCAAGCTACGGCTCGTCGTTGTGGGCGCCCACTTCGATGCGGATTCCCAACGGCTCGCCCTCCATCTCGCGGACGGAGGCGAAGCAGCCCTCTCCGGTCCGGGTGAAGTCCAGCGTCAACCGCGTGTCGCCGACGCGGAGCCGCTCGATGGTGAGCTCGCGGATCGCCGCGGGAAGGCGCGGATTGACGATCTTCAGCATCTTCCGCGGCGCGTCGGGATAGAGGCCGAGGCAAGCGCGCAAGAGCAGGAAGAGCGCGCCCGAAGCCCATGCCTGGGGCGAGCAGGACACCGGGTAGCTCACCACCAGGTCGCCCTGCCCGCGGCCCAGGCCGCAGAACAGCTCGGGCAGCCGGTAGTGGCGGAACTGGCGGCACGCGTCGTAGAGCCCGTCGAGCACCTGCGCGGCCAGCTTCTGCAGGCCGTAGTTGGCGAACCCCATGGCGATGATCGAGTTGTCGTGCGGCCAGACCGTGCCGTTGTGGTAGCTGAGCGGGTTGAAGGCCTGCTGCCCGCGCGCCAGCGTGCGGATGCCCCACCCGGAGAAGCTGTCGGGGGACATCAGCGTCCGCGCCACCCTGCGTGCGCGCGCCTCCGGGACCACGCGCGAGAAGAGCAGGTGTCCGGGGTTGGAGGTGGCGCTCTGCACCTGCCGCTTGGCGCCGTCCAGCGCGATGGCGTACGTGCCTGCCTTCTCCATCCAGAACGCGTCGTCGAGCTGACGGAGCAGACGCTGCGCCGTCAACGTGCAGCGCGCCGCGTCGTCGCGCCGGCCGAGCTGGCGGTAGAGGCGCGCCATCCTCCGGCGGGCGTCGATGCAATAGCCCTGCACCTCGACCAGCGCGATGGGCGGTTCGGCCGGCGTGCCGTCCAGGTGTGGGACGCCGTCCCAGGAATCCTTCCAGCCCTGGTTGCGCAGGCCGCGCTCGGTCTTGCGCTCGTACTCGACGAAGCCGTCGCCGTCCTTGTCGCCCCGCTCCTCGATCCAGCGCAGTGCCGCTTCCGCAGCGGGCAGGAGCTGCTCGCCGGTGGCGCGGTCGCCGGTCCACTGTAGATATTCTGTATATAGGATAATGAATAGCGGCGTCGAGTCGACGCTCCCGTAATAAGGCGTGTGCGGAACCTCGCCGGTCCGCGCCAGCTCGCCCCGGCGGATCTCGTGCAGGATCTTCCCCGGCTCCTCCTCGCGGAACTCGTCCACCCTCTTGCCCTGGTGGGCCGCAAGGAAGAGCAGCGCCTCGCGCGCCAGGTCCGGGTTGACGGGCAGGGCCTGGAAGCCGGTGATCAGCGCGTCGCGGCCGAAGGGCGAGGCGTACCAGGGCACGCCGGCGGAGATGACCCGGCGCCCCTCCCAGAAAATGTTGAGCGCCTTGAGGTCGGCCACCGCCTGCGTGAGCGCCCAGTTGAACGCCTCCTCGTCGGTGTGGACGCGGGCGCACGAATCGGCCCACTGCCGGTAGTCGGCGCGGGCGCGCCCGATGCGGTCGTCGAAGCGCCGCGGCGCCGGCGGGTGCGAGCTCGGATGGCTCCCGGGATACAGCCAGCCCGACTCGGGCTCCTCGCCCGACACCGGAGGCGGCTTGAAGCCGGGCTGGCGGGCGGCGTCCGCGGCCTCGCGGACCGAGGTCCCCGACCGCACCGCGTGCAACGACGGCAACGCATGCAGTTCCAAGGAGGTGGTCTCGTTGGGGCCGAGGTGGAAGCGGAAGCGCGCGCGGCCCGCCGAGATCTCGTCGGGGGCGCGGACGGGAAAGAACACCTCCATGCGGTAGAGCACGCCGTCGCGCCCCTGGTAGGCGCAGACCACCCGATCCTTCTCCACCCGCGGGCGGAAATACGTGCCGCGGGCGCGCCGCCTGGCTCCGCGCACCTCGAACTGGTCGGCGAAATCGGCGGCGAACTCGTACTCCACCCAGTAGTCGATGTCGCGGACCAGGTAGTTGGTGAGGGTGAGCCGCTCGACGAAGTGCTCGTCGATCAGCTGCTCGCGGCGCAGGTGGAGGAAGTTGACCGGGTCCTGGAAGACGCCGCCGAAGTGCGTGCTGGTGACGGTCAGGTCCACCTGCGAGGTGTACTCGGCGCCGCTCTGGGTGGAGAGCACCACCGGCGGTCCGCCCGCGACGGTGAGCTTGAGCAGCGAGAGGAAGCGCGTGTCCTCGAAATAGGCGCCCTGATCGCGGGCGCCCGCCGGCCAGATGTCGCCCAGCCGCCCGGCCACCGCGAAGAGGTTGCCTCGCTTGAGCACCAGCTTGTCGGTGCCGGTGGACTCGGGCAGTCCTCCCAGGTCGTCGTACCCCAGGAGCTCCGCGGCGGGGACGGAGACCAGCGCGCGGTCGGCCACGCTCACGCTCCCGCCGCTGTCTCGCCCTCGGCCGGCTCGCCCATCAGCCGCTCGACGCCGGCGGCGCGGTAGAGGCGCAGGTAGTCGTCCGCCATGCGGGCCGCGTTCCACCGCTCCGCTGCCAGGCGCCGGATGCGGTCGCGGTCGAAGAGCCGCTCGGCGATGCGCGCGGCCGCCACCATCTCCATCGGATCGTCGCAGAGCACGCCGGTGACGCCGTCCTCCACCACTTCGGGCGCCGCGCCGCGGGCGGTGGCGAGCACGGGCACGCCGCTGAGCATCGATTCGATCATCACCAACCCGAAGGGTTCTTCCCACTCGACGGGAAAGAGCAGCGCCCGGGCCCGCGCCAGGAGCGCCGCCTTGCGCGCGCCTCCTACCGGGCCGACCTCCAGGATGTTGTGCCGGGCGACCAGCGGCTGGACCTCCTTCTCGTAGTACTCCCGGTCGTGCGGCTCGCCGGCCATCACCAGGGGCAGCCCGGCGCGCGCCGCCACCTCCACCGCCGAGCGCACGCCCTTCACGCGATCGTAGCGTCCGAGGAAGAGCAGGTATCCCTGATCCGGAACGGGCTGGAACCGGGCCGGATCGAGGCCGTGATGCACCACGGCGCCGACGCGCGCCTTCTCCCTGCGCGCCTGCGACCGGCTGATGGCCACCAGGGTGACTTGCTGCGCGGCCTCGTAGATATCGGTCAGCTCGGGATCGACGTCGTGGTGGAGCGTGCAGAGCACAGGATAGGGGCAGAGGCGCGCCATCTCCACCGCGGAGGGCGAGTGCACGTGCACCACGTCGAACCCGCGGGGATCGCGCGCGGCGTCGCGCAGCGACCAAGCGGCGTGCACCCGCTCCAGATTCCGGTCGGGCGGCCATTGGGCGGCGGGAAAGTAGGAGCGGACCTCGATGTCGGACAGGTTGGAGTCGCCGGTCGCGTAGACCACCACTTCGACGCCGCGCGCCTGCAGCGCTCGCGCCAGCTCCGCCACCACCAGCTCGGTGCCCCCATAGCCGCGCGGCGGCACGGACACGAAGGGCGTCGAGATGAGCGCCACGCGCAGGGCTTCCCGGTTCATCTCCCTCGCTCCGTAAGAAGACGGAGGTGAGGATGTGCACGCCGAGGCGGTTGGGCAGAGCGGGCGCCGGTCGCTGCGCCCGCCAGGGCATCGAGCGACCGTGGGCCTCAGACCGGGCGGTAGACCCGGTAATCGATCTCGGGGAAGAGGTTGTCCCGGCTCTCCACGCTGGAGAGCCACATCTCGTCGATGCCGTTGCTCTTGATCTGCTCGTAGAGACGGCTGAAGCGAAGCAGGTGCTCGCGCGTCCGCCGGACGGCGTAGTCCACCATGGTGCCGGTCTTGATGATGAACGCCCAGTCGCTCGACTGCGCGAGGAGCAGCTCGCGCGCCGCCTGGTTGAGCGCCCGGCGGGTGACGCCGCTGACGTCCTGGTGCATGCGGGCCAGCTCGATCATCCGCTCGGACGCTTTGTGCAGGTACCGGTAGATCCAGTCGTTGCCCTCGTCCAGCCAGACCGCCGCGTAGCCGCCCGCGCCCCACGACGACATGGGCGGCTGGGCGAGCTGCTGCTCGGGATGCTCGGCGAGGTAGTCCACCGGCGACATCAGCTTGAGCACGTCCTGCTCGCGGGCGGCCTTGCGGATGAGATGCTCGAGGAAGATGGGCCCCTCGTACCACCAGTGGCCGTAGAGCTCGGCATCGTACGGCGAGATGACGATGGGCGGCGGTCCTTCGTGGAAGGAGCTGCGCAGGAACTCCACCTGCTTGGTGCGGTTGAAGAGGAAGTTGCCGGCGTGCGCCTCGGCGCGTGCGCGGGCCGCGGCGGGGTCGTAGGGCTGCTTGGATCCCAGCGGCACCTTGCCGGTGATGCTGTAGTACTTGATGCCGGTGTTCTTGCGGTCGCCGGTGGCCTGGATGTAGGGGCGGACGTAGTCGTAGTCGAGGTCCCAGCCGATGTCCCGGTAGAACTCGCGGTAGACGGGGTCGCCGGGATAGCCGTGCTCGGCGCTCCACACCTGCATCGAGCTCTCCGGATCGCGGGCGAAGGCGGCCACGCCGCTGGGCGTGTAGACCGGGGCGTAGACGCCGCGGCGCGGTCGGGGCACCGCGTTGGCGAGGGCGTGCGAGTCGACGAAGAAGAAGCGGATGTTCTCCGCCGCCAGGTAGCGATCGATGCCCGGCGCGTACCCGCACTCCGGCAGCCAGATGCCGCGGGGGTCGCGTCCGAAGTGCATCCGGTAGTGTGCGCAGGCCACCTGGATCTGCGCCCGGATGGCCTCGTTGTGGATCATCAGCGGCAAGAACCCGTGCGTCGCGCCGCAAGTGATGATCTCCAGCGCGCCGGAGTCTTGCAGGCGCTTGAAGGCCGCTATCAGATCCCGCCGGTACCGGTCGTGGAAGAGACGGCGGAGGTGGTAGAGGTGCTCGCGGTAGTGCCAGGCCAAGGGCCCGAACTGCGCGTCCTGGCGGGTGCGGTGCACCTCCTTGTCGCAGAGCTCGCAGAGCGAATCGAGCCGCTTCGCGTAGCGCGACATGAGCAGCTCGTCGCGCAGCATCCCTACGAGGGGCGGCGTGAGCGTCAGGGTGATGCGGAAGGGGATGGCCTCGTCGACGCACTTGTCGAACACCTCCAAGAGGGGCAGGTACGTCTCGGTGATGGCCTCGTAGAGCCAGTCCTCCTCGAGGAATTCCGGATACTCGGGATGGCGCACGTAAGGCAGGTGCGCGTGGAGCACGATGGAGAGCGCGCCCCGGCTCATTCGCCGCTCCCGCCGTCCGGCAGGTGGGTCATGCTCCAGGGA
>DASRTX010000121.1:0-12176 GCA_035655715.1 Myxococcales bacterium
GGCCCGCGCGGCCCTCGACGGCCAGGCGCCGCCGCTGGTGATCACGCTGCACGGCAGCGACGTGCCGCCGGCGGACGCTCCGCCGGGGCAGGTGCAGCTGCTACGCAAGCTGGTACTCGATGCCGATGCCGTGACCGTGCCCTCGGCGGCCCTGGGAGCCAGCGCGCGCGAGCGCCTGCGGCTGCCCGAGGAGCCGGAGGTGATCCCCAACTTCGTGGACACCGACCGCTTCTCGCCGGCCGCCGATCGGGGCGCGTTGCGCGCGCTCTTTCCCGGTCGCGACCTCGAAGGGGTGCGCGCCCTCTGCCACGCCTCCAACTTCCGCCCGGTGAAGCGGCCGCTGGATCTGATCCGCATCTTCGCCGTGGTGCGCGAGCGCATGCCGGCGGTGCTGGTGCTCGCCGGGGACGGCCCGGAACGCCCCCGGGTGCAGGCGGAGGTCGAGCGGCTGGGTCTTGCGCGCGAGGTGGCCTTCACCGGCCCCTTGCGGAACCTCCCGCCGCTGTTGCGGGCCTGCGATCTTTTCCTCTTGCCCAGCGCGCACGAGAGCTTCGGCCTCGCCGCGCTGGAGGCGATGAGCTGCGGCATGCCGGTGGTGGGCGCGCGCACCGGCGGCCTGCCCGAGGTGGTGGAGGACGGCGTCACCGGCTTGCTCGCTACGCCCGGCGACGCCGAGGCGATGGGCGCGATGGCCCTGCGCATCCTCGGCGACGAGCCGCTGCATGCGCGCCTCTCGCGAGCGGCGCGCGATCGCGCGGTCCGGCTCTTCCGCGCCGACCCGGTGCTGGCCCGCTGGGAGGCGCTCTATGCGCGGGTCGCCGCAGCCGGTTCCTGAGTCGGGTCCGCCGGCCGGGGCAGGACGAAGTGGAAGCTGGCGCCTCCGGCGGGGTTGTTCTCCGCCCAGAGCCTTCCGCCGTGAACCGCGACGATGGTGCTGCAGACCGCCAGCCCGAGGCCCATACCTTCGGGCCGGGTGGTGAAGAAGTGGTCGAAGATATGCGGCAGGTCGCCGGCGGCGATTCCCTGGCCGGAGTCCGAGACGGTGACGCGCACGCCGCCGCCGTCCAGTCCGGTGCGCACGGTGAGCTGGCGGCGGGCGGTGTGGGAAAGGGCATTGCAGGCGTTGGTGACGAGGTTGAGCAGCAGCTGCTGCAGCTGCACGCGTTCGCCGCGGATGACCGGCAGCCCTTCGCAGAGCTCGGTGCGCAGCTCGACGCTGGCTCCGGAAATCTCGCTGCGCGCCAGCTTGACCACGTCGCGGACGACGCCGTTGAGGTCGACGTCCTGTTGCCGGACGGGGTGCCGATTGAACATCTGCCGCAGGCCGCGGATGATCTCACCCGCGCGGCGGTCGTCCTCGACGATGTCGCCGAGGATCTCGCGCAGGTCCTGCTGATCGCCGCGGCCCTCCGCGATGAAGCGCTCCGCCGCTTGCGCGTTGGCGAGGATGGCGGTGAGGGGCTGGTTGAGCTCGTGCGCGAGCGAGCCGGACAGCTCGCCGAGCAGGGAGACGCGGGAGAGGTGGGCGAACTGGTCCCGCTGCTGTTGCAGCTGGCGATCGACCTCTGCCTTCTGCTCGATGAGGATGGCGATGAGGTAGAGCGGAACCGCGCGCACGAGCAAGAAATGCTGCAGGGCCAGCGCCGTCTCCTCCGGGGTCTGGCCCAAGAAAGGCCCCCGGCCGGAGAGCGCCGCGTTGACCGAGAGGAAGGCGATGACCGCGATGGCGCCCGAGGCGCCGGACATGCCGAAGCGGATCGCCGCCCAGAAAAGGAAGGGCACCGGAAGATAGAAGCGTTCGGCGAATCCCGACGGCGTCTCGAAGGCCACGTAGCCGGCCACGATCAGGCCGACGGTCAACAGGCCCCGCTCCAGCCAGCGCCTGGTGTCGGCCGCCTGGGCCTTCCAGGCAGTTCCCAACATCCAGTAGAGGATCGCCGGTGTGACCACCAGGTGGGCGAGCGCATCGCCCAGCAGCCAATCCTCCCAGGATGCCCAGAAGCCGACTCCGGAGGAGCGGCGCGCCGCCGCGCCGGCGAAGGCCGAGGCCCCCGGGATGATCAGGACGGCCCAGAGACAGAAGAGGGAAAAATCCCGGATGGTCTCGAAGCGCAGCGGATTCTTGATGAAGCGGCGGAGCGCGAGCGCCGTGAGAACTCCCTTGGCGGAATCGATCGCGAAGGTGACCAGCAGGAACCAGGGAGGAGTGCCGTACGCGACCGGCGAGAACAGGCGGATGGGAAGAGTCCCGGCGAGCGGGATCCACCAACTTGCCGGCCGGATCAGCAAGAGGGCACAGAGCAGGACCGAGTCGGGAAACCAGAAGGGAGACGCGCTCGCCAGGCTGAACGACATCCCGTACCGGTAAGCGAAGTAGAAGGCCGTCTCGAAGGCGCAGAAGGAGAGAACGCTCCAGTAGGGACCCCGGCCCGCGAGCAGGTCCCGATCGCGGGCCGGATACGCTCGATCGTGCTCGCGCGGCGCGTTCGCCGCGTCCGCGCCGAGTGGCTCGTTCTGCGTGGCACCCTCCAACGCCTGGGACATGGACGCCCTCGGAGAGCAGGGTCCCCCTGCGGCCACGGATGATACGTGGTCTGCGCTTGCTGAACTACTGCCCCGGCGCCGGCGCCCGCTCTTCGCGGGCCAGCACGAAGGCGCCCTTGCCCCGGTCGTAGGAGTAGGTGCTGACGGTGGCGCCCTGATCGTCCTCGCCCTCGGGCTCGCGGATGCGGACCTGGCCGGTGGTGAGGTCCACCTGGGCGCGGTACAGGTCGCGCTTGGAGAGGAGGTCCACCAGCTTCCCCGCGCGCACGGTCTTGACGATCAGCTCGTCGGCGGTGGGCCCGCACGCCTCGCAGGAGAGCTCGATCTCCACGTCTGGTGCGCCGTCCCCGGTGATGTCCCGCGTGTCGACGAAGAGGATGCGCTGCGGCTCCTCCTCGTCGTCCTCGCCGGTGGTGCGCTCCCACAGCGCCTTCCAGCGGCGGGGCCGGCTTCCGGCGGCGGGCTCCAGCTTCCAGATGCCCACGTAGTTGCGCTGCGTGGCCGAGGCCGGCGACTGCTCGCCCATCGCCTCCTGGGCGGGGGTGAGCGATGTTCCCCAGATCACCGCGTGGGGCTGGCCTTCCCACTCCACCCGGCGGACCCAGCGCGGCCGGAACCCCGGGAAGGGCCTCGGGTGCAGCGAGACGAACTCGCCGGCCAGCGGGGCCTGCTTGCGCTCCAGCACCACCGCGGTGGCGCGCGAAGGCTGGAGCAAGGGGCCCTGCGCCTCGAGCGTGGCGCGGTGCTCGTTGTCTTCCCACTGCAGGGTGAAGAACTTCTGGTCGCGGTCGCGCCGCAGCTGCTCCAGCGACGGCGGGCCCCACCCGCGCGTGAGCTGCCACTCCAGATCGGTCAGCGCCGGCGCCGCTTGCGGATCGAAGAGGAGCCGCAGCGCGATCAGCTCCGGCCCGCCGCGCGTCTCTTCCCAGGCGAGCTGCGCGCGCACCAGGTTGTCGGGGCCCTTGGGGAGCGCGCAGTCGGCGTGGCCGTTGGGCGCGGCGAGGAGCGCGGTGCAGTCGCGCAGGTCGGGCAGGGCGCGAAGCTGCGCGAACGGCATGTCGAGATCGAACCGCCCGAATCTCCGGACCGGCACTTGAGGCGGACCCGCGGGCTTCTGCTGCTGAGGGGGCGCCGCCTGGGGCAGCGGAGTCGTGACGTCGGCCTTCGGGCCCACCCGCGGCGGCGCAGTCGTATCCGCCCGCGCCTTGTGGTGCGGCGCAGCCTGAACCGCCCCGGAAACGCACAGGATGGCGACAAGAAATCGCAAGGCCGGCACAGCATACCGCCGCTGCGCCGGCCTGCGAAAGAAGAACGAGCACGACGTCCGGCCCTTACGCCTCCGGCGCGATCGTCACCTTGACCTTCGCCGTCACCTCGGGGTGGAGCTTCACCTGGACCTGGTGACTGCCCACTTCCTTGAGCGGCTCGGGCAGGTGCACCTGCTTGCGCTCCAGCTGGTACCCCTGCGCAGCCAGCTGCTCGTGCACGTCCTTGGAGGTGACCGAGCCGAAGAGCTTGTTCTGCTCGCCCACCTTGCGGGTGAACCTCACCTCGATGGCATTGAGCTTGTTGGCCATCGCGGTCATGTTCGACTTCTCCTTCGCCGCGCGCGCCAGGATGCCGGACTTCTGGTGCTCGAGCTGCCGGATGTTCTTCTCGGTGGCAGGCAGCGCCAGCTTGCGCGGAAGCAGGAAGTTGCGGCCATAGCCCGGCTTCACTTCCACCAGCGCGCCGGCGCGGCCCAGGTTTTCCAGATCTGTCGTCAGGATGACCTTCATGTCCCTGTCTCCTACTGGTGCGCCATGACGGTGTAGGGGAGCAACGCCACGTTGCGGCCGCGCTTGATGGCGGTGGCCACCTGGCGCTGGTGGCGCGCGCAATTCCCCGAGATGCGCCGCGGGACGATCTTGCCGCGCTCGGTGACGAAGTACTTCAGGTCGGCCGCGTTCTTGTAGTCGACCTTGAGGTTGTTGTCGGCGCAGTAACGGCAGACCTTGCGCCGGCCGAAGCCGCGCCCGCCGCGCTCCATGTCGCCGCCCCCGCCGCCGCGATCGCCGCGGTCCTCGCGGCCTCCGCCGCGACCGCCGCCGGAAGGACCGCTCCTGCCGCCCGCGCCGGCGCGATCGCCGAACGCCATCTCCTTCTTCATGTCGCTCATGATCGCGTCTCCTTACTCGACCTCGGGGGGGATTTCCGCATCGTCCGCGAGCTCGCGGTCGCGGAAGCCTTCGCCGCCGAACGGCTCGGGCTCGCGGCCACCGGCGCGCTCCGGCATCTCCGGATCGCCGGGCAGCTTCACGTCGGCCTCCACCGCGCGGGTGGCGGCCTCCACGTCGTCGGCGACCTTCACCGACTGGTACTTGAGCACGTCGTCGGTCATGCGCAGGTTGCGCTCGAACTCCGCCACTGCCTTGGTGTCGCCGAGGTAGAGGAAGCGGATGAAGATGGCGCGGAAGCTCTTCTTCACCTCGTACGCGGTCTTCTTCTTGCCCCAGTTCTCGACCTTGATCACCTTGCCGCCGTCGCGGTGCACGATGCCGCGCATGCGCTCGACGATCTTGTCCACCAGGTCCTCGGCCAGGTCGGGCTTGACCAGGAAGATGGTTTCGTATTCGCGCAACCGGACACCCGCCGCGTGCTGCGGAGGTCCTCCTGCCGTCGTGGTCTCTGCCTGCTGCATCACGTCACCCCATGGGTAAAGCCCCCGGTCTCTGCCGGGAGCGAGGTCTCACTTCGTTTCCTTCGGCGGACGGCGGTTGAACCGATTCGCCGCCGTCGAAGGTCCTTCCACGAGAGCCGTCAGCGCCGCCTCGGCGGCGTTGGGGATCAGCTCCCGCAACTGCTCCTCCTCTTCCGAGGAGAACCGTCCCAGCACCCAGTCCGCCCCCTCCCACTGCGGCGGGGGCCTCCCCACGCCGAACCGCAGCCGCACCGTGTCGCCGGTGCCGAGGTGCTGCCGGATGCTGCGCAAACCGTTGTGCCCCGCGTCGCCGCCGCCCTGCTTCACCTGGATGCGTCCGAACTCGAGGTCGATCTCGTCGTGCACGATCACGATCTCGCCCACCGGCACCTTCCAGAACCGCGCCGCCGCCCCCACCGCCTCGCCGCTCACGTTCATGAAGCCCTGCGGGAGCAGCACCGCCACATCCTTCGCCTTGCCCGCCAATGCGTTCCAGCGGGACTCCATCGAGAGCGTCGCGCCCAGCTTCCGCGCCGCGTCCTCGGCCACGCGGAACCCGATGTTGTGCCGGGTGCGCTCGTACTTCGAGCCCGGGTTCCCGAGACCGACCAAAAGGCGCACAGCTTACTTTTTTGCGCCCTTGTCGGCGGCAGGAGCCTTGGCGGCGCCCGCCGCGGGAGCCGCAGCACCCGCAGCTGGAGCGGCGCCAGCAGCAGCCGGAGCGCCCGGAGCCCCGGCGGCAGGAGCAGCCGCGCCCTCCGCGCCCGGAACGGCGGCGGCGGCCGGCTTCGGCGCCTCCTCCTCCTTCTCCGGCACGTTGACCACGGCAACCGTCTGGGTGCCCTTGACCTTGAACTTCACGCCCGCCGGCGCCTTCACGTCGGAGACGTGGAGCGACTCGGTGATCTTGAGCGCCGAGACGTCCACCTCGATCTTCTCCGGGATGTCGCTGGGCTTGCACTCCACCGCCAGCGTGCGCGCCACTTGCTGGAGGATGCCGCCGGCCGTCACGCCTTCCGGCTTGCCGGTCAGGACCACCGGAACGTTCACGGTGACGTCCTTGTCCATGCGCACTTCGAGGAAGTCGGCGTGCAGCACCTTGCCGTCCAGCGGGTCCTTCTCGAAGTCCTTGAAGAGCACCGTGCGCGTCTCGCCGCCCTCGACCTGGAGGGTGATCACGGTGTTGAACTTGTGCGGCGTGGCGATGGCCTTCTTGATGGCGTCGGGATCGATGGCCACGTGCAGCGGCTTGTCGTACGGGCCGTAGCAGACCGCGGGGATCAGCCCCTTGGCGCGCAGGCGGTGCGACGGGCCTTTGCCGGACTGGTCGCGCTTCTGGGCGGGGAGCGTGCTGACGTCGTTGGCCATGACTTCTCCTTCGTGTCCGGATGCCGCCGCCGCGCCGGGCAGGCGCGTGCATGGGGATGGCGGTGCCGGGGTTTTCGAGAAAAGCGCCCGAACTTCAAAGAGCGGCGGGGTGTAGCACGCGGTCCCGGCCAAGGCAAGGTGACCTGGCCACCCGGTTGCGCACCCTGTAGGCGGCGGGCAAGGTGGCGGGCGCATGGCCGAACCCCACGCCATCGCGGGTTTCCTTCTCGCAGCCGGCCTGCTGATCGCGATGGCCGCCCTCTTCAGCCGCGCCTCGGAGCGCGCCGGCCTGCCGCTCGCACTCGCCTTCCTTGCGGTGGGGATGCTGGCCGGGTCGGAGGGACTGGGAGGGATCTCCTTCGAGGACTACCGGCTCACCTTCCGCGTCGGGACCACGGCGCTGGCGCTGATCCTCTTCGACGGCGGGCTGCACACGCCGGTGAGGGCATTTCGCGAGGCCATCAAACCGGCCGCAGTGCTCGCGATCCTGGGGGTGGCGGGCACCGCCGGGCTGGTGGCGCTGGCGGCCCGGGCGCTCGGGTTCGAGTGGTCGCATGCGCTGCTTCTCGGCGCGGTGGTCTCTTCCACCGACGCGGCGGCGGTGTTCTCGGTGCTCAGGGTCAGCGGGATCCAGCTCCGCCGGCGCGTCGGAATGGTGGTGGAGCTGGAGTCGGGCCTCAACGACCCGATGGCGGTGCTCCTGACCATGGCGGTGACCTTTGCCCTCACCGGGAAGGGGTTCTCGGCGGCGGATGCGGCGCTGGAGGGTGTCTTGCAGCTGGCGGTGGGCGCAGTCGGCGGCCTGGGCATCGGCTGGCTGGGACGTTTCGTCCTGGCCCATGCCAAGCTGGCGGCGGGCGGGCTCTACCCCGTGCTCACGGTGGCGCTGGCGCTGGTGGCATTCGCCGCGCCAACGCTCCTGCACGGCAGCGGCTTTCTGGCGGTCTACATTGCCGGCGTCGTCCTCGGGAACGGCCGGATCCCGTACCAGGGCGGCGTGGCGCACGTGCACGACGCCATCGCCTGGCTCTCGCAGGTGGGCATGTTCCTGCTGCTCGGCCTGCTGGTCTTTCCCACGCACCTCGTCGACGTCGCGCTCTCCGGTCTCGCTCTCGGGCTCTTCCTTGCCGTCGCTGCGCGGCCGCTGGTCGTCGGGCTCTTGCTCTTGCCCTTCCGCATGCCCTGGCGCGAGGTGGCGTTCATCTCCTGGGTGGGCCTGCGCGGGGCGGTGCCCATCATCCTGGCCACCTTCCCGGTGCTCGCCGGCGTCGCCGGCGGGCGGCGCGTCTTCGACGTGGTCTTCTTCGTGGTGGTGGTGAACGCCATCATCCCGGGCTGGACCGTCCGCGCCGCGGCCCGGTTCCTCAAGGTGGGAGGCGAGGCGCCGCCGGCGCCGCCCGCGGTGGTGGAGATCCAGTCGACCAGGTCGCTTCGCGGCGACGTGCTCTCGTTCGTGATCGAGAAGGCCAGCGCGGTGGCGGGCTCGCAAATCTCCGAGCTGCCTTTTCCGGAAGGGTCGGCGGTGATGCTGGTGGTCCGTGGCTCGGATCTGCTGCCCGCCCGCGGCTCCACGCGGCTCCTAGCGGGCGACCACGTCCACGTGTTCTGCCTGCCTCAGGATCGCGGCTTCCTCGAGCTGATGTTCGGCAGGGCGGAGGAGGGATAGCGGGTAGCCCCGCTCGCGCCAGCCGGCGATGCCGCCGCGCAGCGCCCTCGCGCGCGAGAACCCCAGCCCGATCAATTGGAGCGCCGCCCGGGCGCTCGAGACTTCGTTGGGTCAATCACAGGCGACGACCACTTCCTTGTCGCGCGGCACGCCTTCGGCCCAGCGCGGCAGATCGGCGGGCGCCACCGGCCGGGCACCCGGGATCGATTCCTGTCCGCGCGTCATCTCGCTGCGCAGATCGACGACGAGGGGCGGATCCTGCGAGGCGAGCCGCGAGCGCAGGTCGTCGGGCTCGATGCGCGGAACCGTGGCAGCGCGGGCTACGGCGCTGCGCTGCGCGATCTTCCACCCCAGCCAGCCGCCGAGCGCGATGCCCGCGGCGAGTCCCACCCAGCCCCCGTAGCGGAGCCCGGTGTGGACCAGGGCGATCAGCTCCGGCCCGGCCACGTAGCCAAGCCCGGCGAACAACGCGGACCAGACCAGCACGCCAATGGCGTCGAGCAGGAGGAACCGGAGCACCGGCATGCGGGCCATCCCTGCCAGAGGAGGCGCCACCGCGGCCAGGCCCGGAACCCACGGCGCCGCCACCAGGGCGCGCCCACCGTGGCGAGCGAAGAGGTCCTCGGTGCGCCGGACGCACGAGTCCGGCTCGATGGAGATGCGGCAGACGAGCCGCAGCACCGCCGCGCCCCGCCTGCGCCCCGCCTCGTACCAGACGAGGTGGCCGGCAGCGGACGCAACCACCGAGATCGCCAGCACGGCGGGGAACGAGAGTCCTCCGTCTTTTACAAGGGCGCCGGCGGCCAGCAGCAAGGGCGCGCCGGGAAGCGGCACCCCCAGCTGTTCCACCAGGGTGATGGCAAAGAGCACCGCGTAGCCGTGCCGAAGAAGGAAATCCACGCGCAATGGATGCGCGCGGAGGCAAAACGGTCCGCCACGAAGCCGCAGCCATGCGCTCTCGAAGGGCATGACCGCCCGCTTGCCCGTCCCCGTTTTCCGGTGTTGACTGTGCGTGGATGCGAGGCAGCTGGCCGTGTGCGAAGGGGACCGACCTCTGGTGGGCTGCTGCGGCCGCCCTGGTCCTGGTTTCCTGTGGAGGCGAGCCGCCGCCGCCGCGAGCGCCTCTCCAGGCTCCCGCACTGCCGCCCACGCTGGTGCTCCCGCAGGCCGACGTCGTGCGGTCCGGCGACGATCCGGCCGTGAACCTGACCGGTCAGGCCACGCTGCCGCTGGGCCGGATCGAAATCGACCAATCCGTCGGGTCGATCGAGGCGGACGGGCGTCCGATGCCGGCCGTCATCGTCGCGAGGAGCAGGTTTCCCGGCCTCGTCCTGCACCAGGTGTATGCGCTGGGAACGGATCGCTTCTACCTGCTCTGGTTCTACTGCAGCCTCGGAGTGCTGCAGAACCTCTACGTCGAGGACTCCAAGAACGAGCTCGGCGGTTTCTTGCCCGTCAGCGGCACTTGCGACGACCAGCCGCGGAGCTCGCCTTCCTCCGTCATCTTCCCGAGAACGGAGCTGCAATGGCCTCGCGTGCCCGGCGGCTTTTCGGTCTCGGGAGACTCGTTGCAGCTGGATCCCGGCATCCCGGGCGCAGTCCTCTTCGGGGGAAACGTCGAGGCGGCGTTGACCTTCGCGACCGTCGATTGCAGCGACTGCGGGCAGCCCGGGTGGTACGAGCTGCACGCCCTCCTCTGGAACCCGAACGGCCCGCCCATCATCGGCATCTTCTACCTGGAGTATCAGGACACGCGCCACGTGGTCTTCGATTACGGCTTCGATCTCGCGTCCATGACGGCGGAGCCGCTCTTGTCCTGGCCGGCTATCTGGCGCGTCGACGTTCCGCAGTGACCCGTCGCCGCTGCGGATTCAGACGAACAGCGAGCTGAGCGAGTCGGCCGAGTGGATGCGGCGGATGGCCTCGCCGAAGATCTTCGCCACCGACAGCTGGGTGATCTTCTTGCAGCCCAGCGCGTTCTCGCGCAAGTGCACGGTGTTGGTCACCACCACCTCGTCGATGTTCGATGCCTGGATGCGATCGATGGCCGGGCCGGAGAGGACGGGGTGCACCGCGTACGCCACCACCCGCCGCGCGCCCGCGTCGTGGAGCGCCTTGGCGCCCAGCGTCAGGGTGCCGGCGGTGTCGATCATGTCGTCGAGGATCAGCGCCGTCTTGCCGCGCACGTCGCCGACGATCTGCATCACCTCGGCCACGTTGGCCTTGGGCCTTCGCTTGTCGACGATGGCGAGGGTGGTGCCGAGCCGCTTGGCGAAGGCGCGCGCGCGCTCCACGCCGCCGGCGTCAGGGCTCACCACCACCACGTCCTCGGCCGGCGCCCCGTACTTGCGCTTCATGTCCTCGAGCAGCACGGGCGAGGCGTAGAGGTGGTCGGAGGGCATGTCGAAGAAGCCCTGGATCTGGCCGGCATGCAGGTCCATGGAGACGAACCGATCCGCCCCCGCCGAGGTGATCAGGTCGGCCACCAGGCGCGCGGTGATGGGCGTGCGCGGCGCCACCTTGCGGTCCTGGCGCGCATAGCCGAAGTAGGGCACCACCGCGGTGATCGACGCGGCCGAAGCGCGCCGCGCGGCGTCGATCATGATCAGCAGCTCCATCAGGTGGTCGTTGACCGGCGTGGAGGTGCTCTGCACCAGGAAGACGTCGCGCCCGCGGACGTTCTCGCCGATCTCGATCTGGATCTCGCCGTCGGAGAAGCGCGAGACGTCGCACTTGCCCACCGGGACCGTCAGGTACTCGCAGATCTCCTTCACCAGGGGCTTGTTGGAGTTCCCGGAGAAGACGACGAGGTCCTGCTCGGTCTCGGGCATGGGCGGCCTTCTACAACGACCCGTCCCGGCCGGTCTACCCGCTCGCTGCGGCGGCCGATGTAGGCGCCGTGCCCCGCGCGAGCTCGCGGTCGTACTCGGCGAGGATGATCTTCTCCATCCGCTCGCGCGTCTCGCTGTTGAGGGGGTGGGCAATGTCCTTGAAGGTGCCGTCCTTCCGGCGCTTGGCCGGCATGGCCACGAACAGGCCCGTGTTGCCGTTGATGACCTTCAAGTCGCGCACCACGAAGCAGGCATCCAACGTGATGGTGACGTAGGCCTTCAGCCTTTCCTCGTTCACGGGAAAGACCCGCACCTCGGTGATCTCCATGATGCGACCCCTCTGGATGCGCCCCCTGCGACCCCGACCGACACGGGACCGTAACAACCCAGATTGCAAGCTGTCAAACCACCACGGGTAGACCTGTAGTCCAATATGGCTAATGCAGCGGGATCTGGACGGTTATGGTGCCTTCCGGCGGTGGCATCGGACCGGGGCCGGATGCGATGTGTGGTCAATCGAGCAGGTCGCGGCGGCGGTGCTTCAGCGCGGGCAGATCGCGCCGCACTTGCAGCAGGCGCGCGAGGTCGATGGCCGCGACGGCCATTCCCTCCGCTTCGCCTCCGGCGTCCGCCAGCACCTCGCCCCACGGGTCCACCACGCAAGCATGGCCCCAGGCAAAGCGGTTCTCCCGCTCGGGTCCGATGCGCCCCACCTGGGCGGGCGCGAGCACGAAGGCCTGGTTCTCGATGGCGCGGGCGCGCAGCAGCACCTCCCAGTGCGCTCGGCCCGTGTAGGCGGTGAAGGCGGCGGGGACGGAGATCACATCGGCGCCCTCCAGCGACCGGTACAGCTCGGGAAAGCGCAGGTCATAGCAGACGGAAAGTCCGAGCTGGAGCTCGAGGTCGGGCAGGGCCACGGGCGGGGTGATCGCAAGGCCGGGCGCGACCGCCTCGGACTCGCGGTAGCGGGCGCCGTCCGGGATGTCGACGTCGAAGAGGTGCAGCTTGCGGTAGACGGCGGCGGTCTCGCCGGAAGGCGAGATCAGCGTGCTGGTGTTGTAGATCCGTCCGCCGCCGCCGCCGCCTC
>DASRTX010000122.1:0-13362 GCA_035655715.1 Myxococcales bacterium
GATCGCGGACACCTCTCGAACGAGCAGGGCGCGCGCCTGCTCCACGACGTGCTCCACGGAGGCCTCCGCCACCTCGTGCTCGCGCATCTCTCCGAGCACAACAACACGGAGGCGCACGCCCGCCGCGCCGCGGAGAAGATCCTCACCCGGCACGGGAGCCCCGCGCGCCTGTGCATCGCTTCACAGGCCCGCGCGCTGGATCCGGTCGTGCTCGAGCCTTCGCGCGCCTCGCTGCTGCGGCGGCCGCGGCAGCTGGCGCTGTTCGCCTGAGCCCCGCGGCGGCGGGCGGTGTGATAGAGGCGCGCCATGATCCCGCGCTACAGCCGACCCGAGATGGTCGCCCTCTGGACCCCGGAGCGCCGGTACCAGACCTGGCTCCAGGTGGAGCTCGCAGCAGGGCGCTCGATGGCGCAGGGCGGGCTGGTTCCGCGCGAGGCGATCGAGGATTGCGCCGCGAAGGGAGGCACCTTCAGCGCGACGGATGCGGCGCGGATCGATCAGATCGAGCAGACCACCCGCCACGACGTCATCGCCTTCCTCACCTTCCTGGAGGAGCGCATCGGGCCCGCCGCCCGCCACCTGCACTTCGGGATGACCTCCTCCGACGTGCTCGACACGAGCCTCAGCATCCTCCTGCGCGAGGCGGCGGATCTGCTCATCTCCGGCGTGGACAAGGCGCGCGATGCGGTGATCCGGCGCGCCGTCGAGCACAAGCGCACGCCGTGCATCGGCCGCTCGCACGGGATCCACGCGGAACCGACGACGTTCGGCTGGAAGCTTCTGGTCTGGGCCGACGAGCTGGCGCGCGCGCGGGCGCGGCTCCAGCGCGCGCGGGACGTCATCGCGGTGGGCAAGCTCTCGGGCGCGGTGGGGACGTTCGCCCATCTCTCGCCGGAGATCGAGGAGCGCGCGATGGCATCGCTTCTGCTGCGCGCCGCGCCGGCCTCGACCCAGATCGTACAGCGCGACCGGCACGCCGAGTACTTCACCGCGCTGGCGCTGGCCGGGGCGTCCATCGAAAAGTTCGCGGTGGAGATCCGCCACCTGCAGCGGACCGAGGTGCGGGAGGTCGAGGAGCCGTTCGGCAAGGGCCAGAAGGGTTCCTCGGCCATGCCGCACAAGCGCAACCCCATCCTCAGCGAGAACCTCACCGGCCTCGCGCGGGTGCTGCGCGGCTATGCGTGGAGCGCCATGGAGGACGTGCCGCTCTGGCACGAGCGCGACATCTCGCACAGCAGCGTGGAGCGGATGATCGGCCCCGACGCCACGGTGACGCTGGACTTCATGCTGCACAGATTCGCGGGGCTGGTGGACGGATTGCGGGTCTATCCGGAGAGGATGCGCGAAAATCTGGAATCGACCCACGGGCTGGTCTTCTCGCAGCCGGTGCTGCTCAAGCTGATCGAGAAGGGCATGGAGCGCCAAGCCGCGTATCTGGTGGTGCAGCGGAACGCGATGAAGGTGTGGGACGAAAACAAGGACTTCCGCGACCTGCTCGCGCAGGATCCCGAGGTGAAGGCGCTGCTCACGCCGGCAGAGGTGGCGAAGTGCTTCGATCTGCAGCACGAGCTGCGCCACGTGGACGCGGTGTTCGACCGCGTGCTCAAGGGCCGTGCGTGACAGCCCGCTGCATGGGCACGTCCCCCAGCTCCAGCGGCTGGCCCGCCGTCGCGCTGAACCCCTTCGATAGGCCCTGGTAGCCGGAGAGGAAGCCGCGCAGGCTGTGGTCGCCCGCCGCGATGCGCAGCTGGAAGCGGCCGTCCGAGCCCGAAAAGCTCCGGTTGTCGCGGAAGCTGCCCTGGTCGGCCAGCAGCGCGACGTCGGGCAGCGGCAGGTGGGTCTCGGCGTCGACGATGCGGCCGGTCACGCTGGAGAGCGGCTGCAGCGGGATCTCCACTTCCTGGGTGGAGCCAGGCGCAAGCGTCACGTCCAGCGCGGCGGAGCGCGCGTCGCTGGTGGTCACCACCATGTGCACCTGCGCAGCGGCCACGTCGCGCACCTCGAAGCGGTCGCCGGTGAACTCCAGCTGTTCGCCGAAGGGCACTCCCCCGGCGCTCAGCGTCACCTGGAAGCTGTCCACGGCTCCGCCCGCCAGGTGCCCGCGCAGGATGGCGCCCGGCAAGAGCTGGATGGTCACCGAGGCCTGTTGCGGCGCCACCTGGGCGCGGCCGTTGCGGCCGCCGTTCGCGGCGATCACCTCGAACGCGTCGGGCAGGTCGCTCCGCTGGCGGCCGGTGTCGAACCGGCCGCTCTCGTCGGTGTTGGCGGCGAAGATCATGCCGAATCGACCGCCGCCGGCGCCGCGGACCGAGGCGGCCGGGGACGGCGTCCCATCCGGCTCCAGCACCGCGCCCGAGAAGCCGGCGCCGGAGTCGGCGGCGTCGGCATAGACGAGATCCTGGGTGCTGGTGTCTCCCGCCTCCACTGTGGCCCGCGTGCGGCTGCGGAAGAATCCTCCGCGGCCGGGCGACTGTGCGCTCAGCATGTAAGCACCCGCGGGCAAGGAGACGCTGTAGGTACCCGCGGCGTCCAGCGGCAGGCTGCCCCACTGCGGCCGCGCCCCGCGGTTGTCGGCCGGCATCGCGCTCACCACCGCGTCCGGCGGCGGCGGCGAGCCATCCTTCCGGCGGACGCGCCCCGTGAGCATGCCCTCGTCTTTCAATTGGAAGTCGAGGCGCGCGGTTCCTCCTTCAGGCACCTCGGTGACCGCCGCCGTACCCAGCGGCGAGCCGTCGCGCAACGCGGTGAAGGAGCCCCGTCCGGCGGGCACGCCGGTGAGCCGGTAGGCTCCGTCGCCGTCCGTGCGCGCTTCCTGGGGCGCCGGCGGGATCGGACCGGCAAAGCCGCCCATGCGAGCCACCGCGGCTCGCACCAGCGCCGCCGCCACCGGCCGTCCCGCGGAGTCGCGCACAGTCCCCTCCACCACCCCTTCCTGGCGGAGCTCGACGCGGAGGGGGAAGCGCTGTCCGGCGGCCACGGTGACGCCGCGACGCGACAGATCGGAAAAGCCATCTGCCGAGACCGCCACGTCGTAGCTTCCCGGCGAGAGACCCCCGACCGCGAAGACGCCCGAGCCGTCGCTGATGGCGCGGCCGGAGTCGCCGTTGGAGTCGTGTGGGCTGACCGCGATCTGCGCGCCCGCGACCGGCTGCTGCGTCGCCGCGGCGACCACCGTTCCGACGATGCCGCAGGCCGCCCCCAGCCGGATGACCACGCCGCGCCGGGTGGCTCCGGGGGCGACAATGACGGGCGCCTCCGCGGTGCCGGACTCTTCGCCATGCCGCGCCGACACCGTCCAGGTGCGCGGGGGCACTTCCAGCGAGAAGGTTCCGGACGCGCTGGCCACGCCCGTCACGGCATCCTCTCCGCCGGCGGCGATCACCTCCGCTCCAGCGCCCGGCGATCCGTCGCTGCCGACCACCTGGCCTTCGATGAATGCCGCCGCGGGCAGCTCGAGGACCAGCTCACCTTGCGCCGGCACCTCGACGCGGGCAGCCGCCCCTGCGTATCCGGCGGCCTGCGCGGTGGCGCGCCAGGTCCCGTGCTCGAGGCCGTCGAACCGGAATCGCCCGTTCGCATCGGAGGTGGCGCGCGGCTGCTCCTCGGCGGGCGCGTCGGGACGGCGGAACGCGCCCGGAGTCGCCACCGCGTAGGCGAGCGTCACCAGGGAGAGCGGCACCGGCTCGCCCGAGCCTTTCTGCACCGTCTTGCCCGAGAGCGAGAGTCCGGCCGACAGCTCCAGCGTCACCCGCGTCACCGGCTCGCCCATGGGCCGCTGCAGCTCGCGCTGCGCGGGCGCGAATCCGGCGGCGTGTGCGGCGGCGAGGTACGCGCCCGGCCGCGCAGCCATGCGGGCGCTTCCGTCGCCGGCCGAGGTGCCCATTCCCGCCAGCCGCCAGTCGGTGCGGCCGGTGTTGCGGTCGGCCGGACCTCGCCAGTAGAGCCGCAGGTGCGCACCCGCCACCGGCTTGCCCCCGGCGACCGCGCGAATCTCCACGAATCCGTCGCGCGGGGTCGCCGGCCGCGCCAGGAGCGGTGTCTCGGTCGAGCCTGTCTCATCGGCCATCGGATTTGCCGCCGCCGGCGTGGCTCCGCTGCCGCGGGCCGTCGAGGGAGCGGATGCCGAAGGGCGCGGCGCTCCAGCCGCAGCCGCCCCTGCGGGCGCGCCCCGGACCTCTGCCCCACCCTCGAGCTCCGCGCCGCGCGGCCAGAGCGCCCAGACCAGGAGCGCCCCCACCACGGGCAGCGCCAGCCATGCCGCGCGCCTCATCGCCTGTCCACCTGGAGGAATGCTAGCATCGCCGCATGCACCGCGTCTGTGTGTTCGCTGGATCGAACGCCGGGGCTCGCGGCGAATTCCTGTCAGCCGCGCGCGACCTGGGCGCGGAGATCGCCCGCCGCGGGTACGCCATGGTGTACGGCGGCGCGCAGCGCGGCCTGATGGGCGCCTGCGCCGACGCGGCGCTGGCCGGCGGCGCGGAGGTGGTGGGCGTCTTGCCCCGGGCGCTCTCCACCCGCGAGATCGCGCATCCGCGCCTGACCGAGCTGCGCATCGTGGGGTCCCTGCACGAGCGCAAGGCGGTGATGTCGGCGCTCTGCGACTCCATCGTGGCGCTGCCCGGCGGGTGCGGCACCATGGACGAGCTGTTCGAGGCCATCACCTGGGCCCAGCTCGGGCTGCACGAGAAGCCCATCGGCCTGCTCGACGCCGGAGGCTACTACGCGCCGCTGCTCGCTTTCCTCGAGCACATGAACGCCGAAGGGTTCGTGCGCCCCGCGCTGCGCCTCGCGCGCGCGCAGACCGCGAAGGATCTGCTCGACCAGCTGGTGACGGCGCCACCGGTGGCCGTCAGCCCGCGCGGTCCGCATCCGATACCGTAGGCAGCCGCAGCTCGATGCGGGCGCCTCCCCCCTCTGCGTTTCCTGCGCTGGCAGACCCGCCGTGCGCTTCCGCCACGCGGCGCGCCAGGGAAAGGCCCAGGCCGAAGCCGGTGGAGCGGCCGCGCGCGCCCTCGCCGCGGAAGAACGGGTCGAAGACGTGCTCCAGCTCCGCCTCGGGGATGCCGGGGCCGTGGTCGCGCACCGCGATCACCGCGTGCGCGCCGTCGCGGCGGGCCTCCACCGAGACCCCGCCGCCGTTGCCGTACTTGCGCGCGTTGTCGAGCAGGTTGTCCACCGCGCGCGAGAGCAGTGCTTCGTCGGCGTCCACGGCGAGGCCGGGCTCGACCCTCTGCTCGATGCGCAGCTCGGGATCGAGCGCCTGCGCCCGCTCACGGCCGCGCGCGATCAGCGCCGGCACGTCGATGCGCACTTTGCGCAGCGGCAGCGAGGCGAGGTCCAGGCGGCTGGCGGTGAGCACGTCGGCGATCAGGCGGTCCAGCTCGTCCACCTCCTCCCCCACCGCCGCCAGGCGACGGCGCAGCGCCGCGTCCGGCGCATCGATCAGCTCCATCGCCACCTTGATCCGCGCCAGCGGCGTGCGCAGCTCGTGCGAGACGTTGGCGAGCAGCTCCCTTTCCGCCTTGCGCGCCGCCTGGATGCGGTCGGCCATCTCGTCGAAGCTGCGCGCCAGCCGCCCCACCTCGTCCTGCAAGCCGCCCAGCCCGCTGCGCTGCGAGAGATCGCCGCGGCCGTATGCCTCCACCACCGCGGTCAGCTTCTCCACCGGCCGCGTGATGGAGCGCGAGAGCGGGTAGACCAACGCCAGCGAGACCGCCAGCACGCCGAGGAGCAGGAGCGCCGCGCGCAGCACCGCCTGGCGCACCGCCCCGGGCGGCAGCGGCAGCCGCGCCACCAGCACCGCCCCTCCGCGCAGCGGCGCCGCCACCAGGCCGTGGCCGATCCAGTCCGCACCACCGCCGCGGAGGCGCTGCAGGACCCCCGGGTCGGGGAGCTCGATGGGGTTGCCGGTTCCGGCGAACATCTCGCCGGCCGGCCCCACCAGCATCACGTCGATGCCCAGCTCCTCGTGGATCTCCTCCATCGCGCGCGCCAGCGCCAAAGGGTCGCCGGGGGGAGGCAGCATGCGCGCGATGTGCACCGCCAGCCGCGGGCCGCCGCGGCCGCGGGCAAAGAAGGGGCGGCCGGTCATCCAGACGATGCCGCCGATCACCAGCACGATGGCGAGAAGCACGCCGAGGAAGGCGAAGTAGAGGCGCAGGTAGAGTCGCTGCGCGCGCATCACGACTCCCGCGCCAACAGATAACCCGCGCCGCGGACGGTCTTCACATAGCGGGGATGCCGCGGGTCGGGCTCGATCTTCTGCCGCAGCCGCGAGACGTGCACGTCGATGCTGCGGTCGAACGCCTCGTCGGCCTGGTCGCCCTTCATCTCCTCGAGCAGCTGGTCGCGGGTGAGGACACGTCCGGCGTTGCGGGCCAAGGCACAGAGCAGCTCGAACTCGTGGGCGGTCAGCGTCTGGCGCGCGCCGTCCACCGTCACCTCGCGCGCGGCGTAGTCGATGACCAGGCCGCCGCTCTGGAAGCGCGCCTGCTCGCTCGGCTCCGCGCGCCGCAGCACGGCGCGAACGCGGGCCAGCAGCTCGCGCGGGTTGAAGGGCTTGGCCAGGTAGTCGTCCGCGCCCAGCTCCAGCCCGACGATCTTGTCGGCGTCGTCGCCGCGGGCCGTGACCATGATGATGGGGGTGTTCCAGCGCTCGCGAATGCGGCGCGCAAGGGTGAGGCCGTCCATGCCCGGCAGCATGAGGTCGAGGAGCAGGATGTCGAAGCGGCTCGAGCCCAGGTGCTGGAGCGCCTGGGTCGAGTCCGCCGCCTGGACCGCCTCCACCCCGTGCTGCCCGAGGAACTCCACCAGCAGCGCGGCGAGCTTGCGATCGTCTTCGATCAGCAGTGCCTTGATCATCACTCTCCGGGGCCGCCGAACCCTCCCTGCTGGTGCTGATCGTGCATCTGCTGCGCGTGGTCCGCCAGCGTCTTCCGCTGCTGCGGGGTGAGCACGTCGTGGATCTTCTGGATCTCCGGGACGATCACCTTCGCCAGGTCCTGGAGGTCCTGCGCGTGCTGGTTGGCGATGGCGTACAGCTTGCTCTGGTCCAGCGTGTCGGCGGTGAGCAGCGACATGAGCTGGCCGTGGTTCTGTCTGCCCGCCTGCGCCTTGGCTTTGAAGGCCTCCACGATGACCTGCTTGGACTGCTCGATCTGCGCGCGCTGCTGCGGCGTGGCCTGGATGAGGTCCTCCGCCTTGGAGATGCGGGCGTCGAGCATCTTGCCCATCATCCAGCCGCGGTGATGCCCTGCCGCGGCGAATGCGCCGGCGCCGACCAGCACCGCCACCAGTCCCAATCCGATGAGAAGCTTTTTCATTTTCGCGTTCCTCCTTGAGGATGGAGTACGCGGGCCCCGTTGCGCCCCCGTTGCTGCGGTGTTTCGCTCTGTTGCTACAGATATCCGTGGGACTTCAAGGCGCTCTCGATGCGCGTCCGGGTGTCGCCCGCCACCAGCCTGGGCGGCTCGCCTGTGAGCGTCTGCACCAGCTCCACGTACTTGCCGGCCAGCTGCGCCCGCACTTCGTCGGGGATCTGCGGCAAGGGGCCCTCACCCTTGTAGTTGCGCTCGCGGATCAGCCACTGCCGGAAGAACTCCTTGTCCAGCATCTTCTGGTCCTCTCCGCGCTGGAACCGCTCCTCGCTGCCCTGTGCGATCCAGTAGCGGCTGGAGTCGGCGGTGTGGATCTCGTCGATGACCCAGAGCTTGCCTTGCGCGTCGGCGCCGAACTCGTACTTGGTGTCCACCAGGATGAGCCCGCGCTGCTTCGCCCAGGACTGGCCGGCGGCGAACAGGTCCAGCGCCATCCGCGCCATCGCGTCCCACTGCTTCTGCGTGATGGTGCCGCGGGCCACCAGCTCCTTGGGCGAGATGGGCTCGTCGTGCTTCCCCACCTCCTCCTTGGTACTGGGGGTGAGGATGGGCGCGTCGAATTTCTGGTCGCGCCGCAGCTCCTTGGGCAGGTCGAGGCCATAGGCGCGCGCGCCCTTGCCCGCCTCGTAGTCGCGCCAGAGCGAGCCGGTGATGTAGCCGCGCACCACCATCTCCACCGCCAGCGGGTTGAGCTTCCGCACCACCAGCACCGAGGGATCGGGGACGTCGAGGATGTGGTTGGGCGCCACGTCCTTGGTCTTCTCGAACCAGAAGGTGGTGAGCCGGTTGAGCAGCTCGCCCTTGAAGGGCACGGTGGTGAGCACGCGGTCGAAGGCGCTCAACCGGTCGGTGGTGATCATCACGATCCGGTCGCCCTTCGAATAGTTGTCGCGCACCTTGCCGCGGTAGAGGTCGCCCAGGCCCTTGAAGTCGGCTTCCTTGAGCGTGTGGGGGAGCTGCGCCTTGAGCACGTCTTGCATTTGCGGGTCCTCCGGAACCGCGCAAGATAGCGCATGTGGGCATCCGATTCGTGCTCCATCGGCCGCGGAGTTCGCAAAACATCGGCGCGGCCGCGCGGGCGCTCGCCAATACGGGAGCGGGCACCCTCTGGGTGGTGGAGCCGCTCGGGTTCGACCGCGCGGAGGCCGCCAAGCTGGCGGCGGGCGCCGACGCCGTGCTGGAGCGGATGCGGGTCGTCCGCACGCTCGACGAGGCGCTGGCCGACTGCGTAGACGTGGTGATGACGAGCGGGCGCGAGGTGCCCGGCGCACTCACACCGGAGCGGGCCGCGGAGCGGCTGCTCGGGCAGCGCGAGGAGTGCGCGCTGGTGTTCGGTGACGAGGTCCGCGGCCTGACCAACCGCGACTTGAGGCGCGCCGGAGCGGTGGCGACCGTTCCTACCGCGCACAAGTCGTCGCTGAACCTGGCGCAGGCGGTGATGGTGTTCGGGTACGAGATCCTCAAGGCGCGCGGCGCGGCGGCGTTGCCGGCGAAGGCGCCGGAGCCGCCGGCGACGGAGCAATTGCTGCAGCTGCTGCGCGATCGCGCGCGGGCGCTGCTCCTCCGCGTGGGCTTCCTCAACCCGCAGCAGCCGGACGTGGTGCTCGACGAAATGCTCTCCGTGCTGCGTCGTTCCCGGCCCACGCGCCGCGAAGTCGAGCTGCTGCTGGCGGCGTTGGCGCAAATCGAAAGGCGGATGTCGTAATGGCGGAGGAATGGACCACCGCGCCGGCGTCGGAGCTCACGCTGGCGAAGCTGGCGGAGCTCTTCACTGCAGGGTTTGCCGGCTACGTCATCGCCATGCGCATGACCGCCGCGGCGCTGGCCGAGCGCGTTTGCTCCGAAGCCATCCATCTCGTGTCGTCCCGCGTGGTGCTGCGCGGAACCGAGCCGGTGGGGCTGGGGCTCATTTCCCGCCGAGGCCGCGAGAGCCGGCTGGCGGCGATGGGCGTGATCCCGGAGGCGCGGTCGCGGGGCGCAGGTCGCGTGCTGCTCTCCGCGCTGCTCGAGGAGGCGCGGGCGCGGCGCGACGCGCGGATGCGCCTGGAGGTGTTCGAGGCCAACACGCAGGCGCGCGCGCTGTACGAGCGATCCGGGTTCCGGCTGACGATGCGGCTGGTGGGGTACGAGCTGCAACAGCCCCGGGCGGCGGTTGAGGACCTGCGCGAGGTGGATCCGGCGGAGTTCGCGCGGCAGCTGGGCAAGGAAGAAGTGGGGGCGCTCCCGTGGCAGCTGGAGCCAGCGAGCCTTTCGGCGCCGCCGTCGGGAGCGCGCTGCTTCTCGCTCGAGGAGAAGTGCTTCGCGTACGTGCCCGTAGTTTCGGAGCAGGCCATCAGCCTGCGCGGATTGCTCACGCTGCGCGCGCATCGCCGCCGCGGGCTCGCTTCACGCATGATCGGCGCGCTGGCAGCTGAGTTTCCCGGCCGCAGGATCTCGGTGCCGCAGCTGGTTCCGGAGGGCCTCGGCGCCGCGTTCTTCGCAGCGCGCGGCTTTGGCGCAGGCGCCCTGCCATTGCTCGAGCTCGCCTTCACCTTTCCTTGACGCCGCGAACAGAGCCCGATTGCGGTGGTGCGGCGTCCAGAAACCACGGGGGGAAGGAGGGGGTTCCAGCCGCAATGCGTACCAAGTGTACACCCGGTACACATTCCGCCTTGGTTCACGCGGTGCTGCATCGCGGGTGAAGCACTGGGGTCAGTCCGCGGGCCTCCGCCCTTCAATCCCTGTGTACCAGGTGTACACCGTGTACACATGGCCGCCGGAGGAGAGGGGGCCTGCGGGTCGGGCAACTGGTGGACTGCGCTCGTCAGACGCATTTGGGATGCTCCGAGCATGGAACGATACGTCTGGGTTCGACATGCCCGAAGATGGTTCGCCGACGTCCTGAATACCGCCGCATATGGGGCCGAGCGCGTCGTGATCCTACGTCGCGGCGAGGAGCTCGGCGCCTTCGTCGGCACCGCCGATCTGGACTACTTGCGCAGGACGCGGCCGCTGTCGCGATATCCCGAACCGCAGCCGCCGCCGATGCCGCCTGACCCCGCGGAAGAGTGGGAAAAACTGAAACGTCAGAACGAGAAGGCGGCCGAGGCGTACTTCGCCGATCAGCGCCGCAAGGCGGCGGAAGCGCAGGCGGCCGCGATGCCCCCCGAGCCCCCGTCTTGAGCCGACCTCAGCTCGCGGAAGCAGCCGGAGCGGGGGCAGCGGCAGTGGGGGTGTCGCCCGCCTTCTTGGGCTGGTGCTCGGCGCAGAGGCCGTGGGCGACCACCTTCTTGAGGCAGCCTTCCTTGCTGCAGGTCTTGTAGCGGCCCTTGGGCAGCTCGCCGTTCCGCCACTTGTCGTAGTGGAAGAAGCAGTAGCCCTTCGCCTGGTACGCGCGCTTGCAGCCTTCGACGCTGCACTTCTGGTCTTCCTTGCCCCTGGGCTGGGGAGCATGGGTCTTGCGGCGCTGCTCTGTGGTCTCGGCCATCTGGGTGAAGCTCCTGAAAAAGGGAGCGGGGTTCTAACCCATCCGGGCCCGGAATGACAGTGGCACGCCCGCTGCAACCCCTGACCCTGGCGCAGGGAGCGCCTGCTCGGTTGCCTACAGGGGAGGCGCGATGGAACACACCGGACCGGTGGGGCTCGTGGTGGTCGGGCTTGGAGGGGTGGGAAGCTCGCTGATCGCAGGCGTGCTCGCGGCCCGGGCCCATCTGGTGCATCCATTCGGAAGCCTCGCCGAGGCCGGCGGCGTTGCCGCGAGCGGGCTGACGCCACTGCGCTCCCGGGCGCCTCTCGCCGAGTTGGGGGATCTGGCGCTGGGCGCTTTCGAGCTGCGCGAGGACGACGCCTACCGCGCGGCCCTGCGCGCAAACCTGGTCTCCCGTTCGCTCATCGACGAGCTGCGGCCGGAGCTGCGCAAGGTGCGCGCCATGCTGGGAGCACGGCAAGCACCCACCCGCCGGCACCTGGCGGACGCGCTGGCGGAGGACCTGCGCGGCTTCTTTGCCCACCACCACTGCTCGCGCGGCGTCGTGATCTGCACTTTGCCGGGAGTGAGAACGCCGCCGCCCAAGCTGGGCTTCACGAGCGGAGAAGTGTGGAAGGCGCTGGAACAGTCCGCGGACTGGGTGACGCCAGGCGTCGTGTACGCGGCGGCGGCGGCGCAAGCGGGCTTCGGCTTCGTCGCGGCGGGACACGACGCAGCGCTGTGCGCGCCAGGGATCCCGGCGCTGTTCGAGGAGCGCGGGCTGCCCGTGGCCGGAGCCGGCCTCCTGGGCCCGGACGCGCTCCTGCGCGAGTCGCTTTCGCAACTGCTCGCGGCGGAAGGAATGCAGCTCGCGGGCGCGGCCTCGCTCTCCACGCGCGCCGAGGAGCGCGGCGCCCGCCTCTGGGGCGGCCCCGATCGCACCTCGGAGATGGGGCTCGGGTGCGGTTGGGCGGGCGCCCCGTTCGAGATCTCCATCGAGCTGCGTGGCCAGGTCGCGGTCCACCAGGCGGCTCGCGCGTTCGACGCGGCGCTGTTATTGGAGCTAGCCGCGCGGGCCAGGCGGAGCGGCGCGCAGCAGTGGATGGACGCGCTCTTCGCGGCTCCGCTGGGCAGCGGCAGCCCGCACGAGGCTGGCGCACCCACGCTGCTGGAGCGGCGCGCACGGCTGCTCGCCGAGTTGCCGGCCCTGGCGCGAAGCGCGGGTCGCGAAGCGGCATGACGGTCCTTTTCCGTGGAACGCGCTTTCCTAGCGAAACCATCGCGTGTCCTGGCATCCGTTGCCCACCGCACGCCAGCAAGCCCGGTGGGGGCAGGCATGCCGTTTGCTCCATGATCGGACGTCGGCGGCGAGGGGACCAAGCCGCATCCCGTGCGGGGGCGCGGAAGCGGCGAAGTGGGGGGGTCGGCGTCGCGGGGGCGTGGCGCTGACGTTGTGGGGCGCGGGCAAGCCGGGGGGCAGCCCGCGCCCCACTTTTTTTCCTTTGCGCCGGGCCCGCTTGACTCGCCGATCCACTCAAGATACGGTATTCGCGCTCCATCCGGAGAGGGAGCGCATCGGTGGACGCCGAACGCGAAGCGACAACCCAGAAGCCAGGCGCAGCGGAGCTATTGCGCGCCGCGCTGGAGAAGATCGTCTTCTTCGAATGGCGGCTCTCCGAGCTTTCGGCGGAGCTGTCGGCCGCCCAGGCACGCTGCGCGGCGGAAGAGCAGGCGCGCGCAGAGGCGGAAAACGAAGCGCATGCGGCAGCCCAGCGCGCCAAAGCTGCGCGCCTGCAGTCGGCCGCGATCGAGGCCGACCGCGCGCGCCTCGCCGTGCTGCTCGCAAATCCCGCGCACGGCCGACCCGCGCCCGACCTGACCGCGCTGGACGCCGAGCGGCAGCGCTCGGCCGGACTCCAGGACGCGCTCGATTCCGCACGCGCGGAGCTGGCGCGGTCCCACGCCGAACGCGAGCGGTGGCTGAGCGAGATGCTGGAGCAGGCCCGCGCCGGCGACGAGGCGCCCGCCGCGCTGGCGCAGTTCATCAGCGAGCTGCGCGGCGAGATCATCGCGCTGCGCGATCACCAGAAGCGCTGCGAGGAGCTGCTGGCCTCCGCCGGGATCGCGCCGCCCGCGATGCGCGTCTCGCGTCCCTCACAGCCTCCGCGCCGCGAGCCCGAGCCCGTGACGGAAGCTCGAAGGATGTGGGACGAGGGGCGGCTCTCCCCCGTGCCCGCGCAGACCACGCATTTCGCCCTGCCTCCTCAGCCCAGGCTCGGCGCCGCCGCCCAGGCGTTGCTCGATCAATCCCTGCGTACGCTGGCCGGAGGCGACCCACGCCGCCGCGAGCAGGCGGCACGCCACCTGGCCGCGGCGCCTTCGCCCGTGGCCGCTCCGGCGCTGGCCTCGGCGCTTGGCGCGGAGACCGAACCGAAGGCGCGCGCCCAGCTGGCCAAGGCGCTGGTCGCATGCGGCGGCGAGGGCGCGGCGCAGATGGTGGCGCGGCTTCAAGATGCCGCCGAGCACGCGCTGGTGCGGCTC
>DASRTX010000123.1:0-2026 GCA_035655715.1 Myxococcales bacterium
TCCAGGTCACAGGGGGGAGCCATCCTCCCAGGGAATCAGAGGTAAGCGCGTCAGGGAAGCGAAAATCACTCTGCCGCCACCGGTTCTGCCGCTGATACAGCAGAAGTGCGTGAACTCGATGCCAAGCTCCCGCGCAAGCCATAGGGCAAAAACCTGCAATGGAGCTCTGCGCTCCGAAGGAGGCGGAAAGACGAGGTGATGGCCAACGTAGCGGATGTCCTGTGCCCGCCCGGCCAGCGGAGCAATGAGGCGTCCCCGCGCGATCTCGCGCTCGGCTAGCAATGTCGACTCGAGAGCGACGCCCAGACCGTCCGCTGCCGCAGCTATGGCCAGAAAGCTGCGATCGAAGCGCGAGCCGCGCGAAACCGACGGTACAGCAACTCCATTTGCCGAAAACCAAGTCGGCCAGCGAACCTGCTTGCTATCGCTCTGGATCAGTGGAAACCGCAGAAGATCGGCCGGCGACTCGATCTCTCCCGCGATATGGGGCGCGCAGAGCGGCGTGACTGTCTCCTCCTTGAGGGGCAGCACAACCAAGCCTTCCTGCCGCGGGTGCCCATACATGATGTCCGCATCGAACTCCCCTGTATCGAACCGCGCGTATTCGACCCCCGCTGACAGGCGCACTTCGATCTCGGTGTGCTGAGCAAAGAAGCGCCCGAGGCGCGGCGTCAGCCATTGAGCTGCAAAGCTCGGCGCGCAATGAAGGCGAAGCAGCCGTGGCGAACGGGTGGAGACCGCGTCCAGACCCCGCAGAAGTTCATCGAACCCGCGCTCGATGTAGCCCAACAATATCTGGCCTTCCGAGCTGAGGGCCACGCCCCGGCCGACCCGCTCGAACAGCAAGACCCCAAGCGCCTCCTCCATCTTGCGGATAGAATGGCTCACAGCACTGGGCGTCAGGTTCAGCTCTAAAGCCGCCGCATGGAACGACTGCCACCGCGCGGCCGCCTCGAACACCCGCAAAGTCGCGATCGGCACCTTCCACGACTGGTTCATCCCGAATGAAAGCATGAAGTGGGATCATCGTTCCCCCAAAAAATTTCGTTTGTGTTTTTGGGGCGCGCGGGGTGGAGTGAAGCAGATCTGTGAAAGGCTAAAAGAAGGAAACGGACATTCCGTAGCCGTCGACTCCGCACGACAGCTGCTCACGTTGCCCAATCAAAGAACAAGCACGTCTCACCCAAGACCTGAGGCAGCCCGAGGGAGGTTCCATTGGATTACAGCCGCGACACGGACCCCGTTGAAACCCAGGAATGGCTCGACTCGCTGGACGGCGTGATCGAGGTCGAAGGTCCGGAGCGGGCGCATTATCTCCTCCATCGCGTGATGGACGGCGCACGCCGCCGGGGCGCTCCGATCCCCTACTCGGCCAACACGCCCTATCTCAACACCATCCCGGTCGAGAAACAGCCGCCCCAGACCCCTTGAGCCGGCCCCTGGGCGTTCCGGCAAGGTCAGAACGCCTGAGCACAACCGTGAGCCAAGTAAGCGGGAGGAGAGACCTATGAGCGACATCATGATCGTGTCGGCGGCGCGCACGCCGGTGGGAACCTTCAACGGCGCCTTCGCGAACACGCCGGCGCATGAACTCGGCAAGGTTGCGATCGCGGCGGCGCTGGAGCGCGCCAGGGTCGATCCGGGCGAAGTCGACGAGGTGATTTTTGGCCAGGTGCCGACCGCCAACACGGGTCAGAACCCGGCCCGTCAAGCCGCCATGGCTGCCGGCATCCCGGCGGAAAAGACCGCCTGGGGCCTCAATCAGCTTTGCGGTTCGGGGCTGCGCACCGTCGCTATTGGGATGCAGCAGATCGCCAACGGCGACGCCGACATCATCGTAGCGGGCGGCCAGGAGTCGATGTCGATGGCCCCGCATGCGGCCTACATGCGCTCCGGCACCAAAATGGGCGACTTCAAGCTCGTCGACACCATGCTGCGGGACGGCCTGCTCGATGCCTTCCAGGGCTACCACATGGGCACGACCGCCGAGAACGTGGCGAATCGCTGGCAGCTCACCCGCGAGGAC
>DASRTX010000124.1:0-3022 GCA_035655715.1 Myxococcales bacterium
GAGGTGGCGCTGCAGACCGCGCCCGAGGCGGGACGGACGCGCGAGAGCCGTTGGGGACTGTTGCCCGGCGCGCTGGAGCCTGCCGAGCCCGAGCGGCAGAAGCTGTCCGAGCTGGTCCGCGCGCTGGGCGCGGCGCTCTCCTCCCGGGACGACGAGGAGCTCTCCCTGCTGGAGCGCCGCTGCCTCGCGCTCACCGCCGACCTGGAGCTCTTCTCCGGGGCAGAGCAGGCGCCCGACCTGATCCACTGGGCGGAGTCTCGCGCCGGCCATCTCCTCCTGCACGCCTCGCCCATCGAGGTGGCGGGCATCCTGCAAGACAAGCTCTACGACCGCATCGGGCCGGTGGTGTTCACCAGCGCCACGCTTTCGGTCGGCGGCCAGCTCGGCTACTTCGCGCGCAGGGTCGGCCTGGCCGACGAGAGCGGGCCGCTCTTCCCTCTGGAAGAGGCGGTGCTCGCCTCGCCCTTCGACTACGAGCGGCATGCCGCGCTCTATCTGCCGCGGCAAATGCCCGATCCGCAAGATCCGGGGTTCGCCGAGGCGGTGGCCGACGAGCTGCGCGCGCTCTTGCCCGTGACGGGCGGTCGCGCCTTCGCCCTCTTCACCTCGCTGCGAAACATGCGGGCCGTTCACGCGCTGCTCGCGGACGAGCTCCCCTGGCAGGTGCTCCTCCAGGGCGATGCCCCCAAGGCGCAGCTGCTCAAGCGCTTCCGCGAAAAGCCCAGCGTGCTCTTCGCCTCGCAGAGCTTCTGGGAGGGCGTCGACGTTCCCGGCGATGCGCTCAGCCTGGTGGTGATCGACAAGCTGCCTTTCGCCGCGCCCTCCGAGCCCATCGTCGCCGCCCGGATCGATCGGCTGCGCACAGCCGGCGAGGACGCGTTCTACGGCTACCAGGTGCCGCAGGCCGCTCTGGCGCTCAAGCAGGGATTCGGCAGGCTCGTGCGAACAGCCACCGATCGCGGCATCGTGGCCGTGCTCGACGCGCGGATGACCCGCAAGGGCTACGGCCGGCTGTTCCTCGAGTCGCTGCCCCGCTGCCGCATCCTGAGAACGCCGGAAGAGGCGCTGGACTTCTGGCGCACCGCGTCCGGCGACTGAGGGGGTGCGACAACCGCGCCCTGGCACGCCCTGGACCCTACCGCACGCCGATGACGAAGGATCTTGGCGCGGAGCGGTGTTCGGTAGACACTACGGGGCTGATTCTGTCACCTGCCTGCGGGCAGGTCTTGCGCGGGAGACGGCGCCTGGCCGCGGCCAGGCGTGACGGTCAGGGTGAATCAAGCGTGCAGTTCAACACGGGCCAACGCGAGCTGACGCTCAAGATCGTCTATTACGGGCCCGGCCTGTCGGGGAAGACGACGAATCTACGCGCGCTCTACAGCCGCATCCAGCCGCAGCTTCGCGGTCACCTCATGACGCTGGACACGGCGGACGACCGCACCCTCTTCTTCGACACGCTGCCGCTCGTCTTCACCGCCGGCAACCTCAAGGTGAAGCTCAAGCTCTTCACCGTGCCCGGCCAGGTGATGCACAACTCCACCCGCCGCATCGTGCTGCAGGGCGCCGATGCCATCGCCTTCATCGCCGACAGCCAGCCCTCCAAGCGCCAGGAGAACTACCGGTACTGGCTGAACATGGTGGAGAACCTCAAGTCCAACGGCCTCGACGCCGAGTCGATGCCCAACGTGGTGCAGTGGAACAAGAAGGACCTCGGCGACTCCAGCACCGACGAGGCGATCGAAAAAATGCGCCGCGAGAACCGCCAGCCCGTATACGAAGCGGTGGCCGTGCGGGGCGAAGGCGTCGTGGAAACCTTCCTGGGGTTGGTGGATCTCACCTTCGAACAGATCGATCGCGTGTATCAGCTGTCGCAGAAGATCGGCCTCGACCGGCGCGCGTTCGTCGAGGAGCTGAGGAAGTGCCTGCTGGACCCGCCGCCCTTGAAGGACGGCGGCAGGACGGGCTAGCGCCGTGGCCGAGAGCATCCTTCAAAAACAGCTGGTCCTCGGCGAGCTGCTCGATCTGCAGAGCTTCACCAACGTCTGCAAGACGTTCGTGGACCTGTACAAGATCGGCCTCAAGGTCTTCGACGCCCAGGGCACCAAGCTGGTGGACATGAAGGTCGCCTCCGGCGACTTCTGCGCCTACATGTTCACCGGCCCCAACGGCCGAAGGCTCTGCACCGAGACGGTCACGCACATCAAGGTCCGCCCGCTGGAGACGCAGAAGGCCGCCGAGAACATCGCCGTGCGCAACTGCTTCAGCGGCCTGCGCTATCTCATGATGCCCATCGTCTACGAGGGCGATCTGCTGGGCCGCATCATCTTCGGGCCCTTCATGCCCGACGAGGTGGGCGACCTGGGCGCGGAGCTCAAGGATCTCCAGGGCGAATTCGACCTGCGCAAAGCCAAGGACCTGATCGACCGCATCCGCCGCGCTCCGGAGACCACGGTGCGCCGCATCCTCGAGCACTTCACCCGGCTGGTGGACGTGCTGGTGTTCACCTCCCACCGGGCGATGATCTCCTCGCAGCTGCACATCGAGAGCGTCACCGAAAGCTACCGCGAGGTGCAGGAGAAGAACCGCCGGCTCTCCGACGCGCTGGAACGCCTTCAAGAGCTCAGCCGGATGAAGTCGAACTTCCTCGCCACCGTCTCGCACGAGCTGCGCACGCCGCTCACCAGCGTGATCGGCTACAGCGAGATGCTGCTCGCGGGGCTGGCGGGCTTGCGCAAAAGTTGCACGCCGCGGGCCTCGATGCGGGAGAGGTCGAGGATGGAGGAGATCAGCCTCAAGAGCGACTCGCCTTTTTCCAGGATGGTCTTGAGATAGTCCTTCTGCTCGTCGTTCAGGTCGCCGGCGAGGCCGGCGAGGAGCATCTCGCTGTAGCCGATGACGCTGGTGAGCGGCGTGCGCAGCTCGTGCGAGACGGTGGCGAGGAAGTTCGACTTCATCCGGCTCAATTCCTGGAGGCGCTCGAGCGCGTCGGAGAGCTTGCGGTTCTTCTCCTGCACCTCGCGGT
>DASRTX010000125.1:0-3056 GCA_035655715.1 Myxococcales bacterium
AACGGCAAGCGGGACATGAGGGTCGATCGCAAGCAGGCGATGAAGTACCTCGGCTCCACCCGGTATCGGTTCGGAACCGCCGAGCGCGAGGACCAGGTGGGCATCGTCACCGGCCTGGCTTGGACGGAGATGGGCGGAGAGCTGCTCACCACCGAGGCCACCGCGATGCCCGGCAAGGGCAAGCTGATCATCACCGGAAAGCTCGGTGAGGTGATGCAGGAGTCGGCGCAGGCGGCGATGTCGTACGTGCGCTCGCGCGCCGAGCGGTTCGGGCTGGACAAGAAGTTTGCCGAGAACGTCGACGTGCACATCCACGTGGCCGAGGGAGCGGTGCCCAAGGACGGCCCGTCGGCCGGCGTCACCATGGCGACCGCGATGGTGAGCGCGCTGACCCGCATTCCGGTGCGGCGCGACGTGGCCATGACCGGCGAGATCACGCTGCGCGGCCGCGTGCTGCCCATCGGCGGCCTCAAGGAAAAGGCGCTCGCGGCGCACCGGGGCGGCACCAAGATCGTGCTCATCCCCAAGGACAACGAAAAGGATGTGCGCGACATCCCGCTCAAGGTCCGGCGCGAGCTGACCATCATCCCGGTGGAGCACGTGGACGAGGTCCTCAGGCACGCGCTGGTGCTGGAGAACCCGGACGCGTTCTTCCGCACGCCCGTCCCGGAGCAGAAGATCGAGGCTCCCGGCAATACGCCGCAGACGGCGGTCTGACCGCGCAGGCCTCACCGCGGTGGAGCTCCACCACGGTGGGCCGCGCTTGGCGTCCGTTCCCCCCGGCCCGGCCGTCAAGTACCATTGAGCCTGTACACGCTGCCCGTGTCAATGTGCCCCTGACGATCGGCCCCAAGGCCGCCCGGCCGGCCATCGCCGGCTGCCCGCTGCGCGTGCGGAAGGGCCATCCCGCCGCGACGTGCGCAACGTGCCGGTATGGACAAGCTGGCGAAGAAAAATGTGACCCGGGTGATCGACCTGCTCAACGAGCGCCTCGCCTTCGAGCGGGCGGGCGTGACCCTCTACGACACGCTGCTCGGCCGCCTGCGCGCCTCCGCGGATCCGGAGATCGCGGGTCTGATCGACACCGTGCAGAAGCACCGGGAAGAGGAGAAAGAGCACGAAGAGTGGCTGGAGGAGCAGATCCGCGCGCTGGGCGGCGACGCGCGCGCTCCCTCGGAGCACGCCGTGCTGGTGCAGGCCGAGTCGGAAGGCGTGGAGCGCGTGATGCGCCGCGACGAGAGCATCCCGCACGACTTCCACGCGCTGCTGACGGCGGAGCTGGCCGACAACGCGGGCTGGGACCTGCTGGTGCAGATCGCCGACGAATTCGGCGACTCCAAGGCGAAGAAGGAGTTCAAGAAGCGCCTGCGCGAGGAGGCGGACCACCTGCTCTTCGTGCGCAAGACGCTCCTGGAGCTGACCAAGAAGGAAGTCAGCGCGCCGCAGCCGGAGCTGCCCGCGGACTAGCTGCGGCCCAGAGATCCCGCCCCTTCAGCGTGCCGGTGGGAGCGCGCTCGCGCACGACGTGCACGATGGCATCGCAGAGCGTCTCCACCGGCAGCGGCCTCAGGTCGTCGGCCACGCCGCGCAGTCCGGGCAGGTGGCCCAGTGCGCCCAGAAGCGCGCCCGTGCCGGGAGGCGGCTTGCGCTGCGTGCCGTCGCTGGCCTGGGAGTGCGAGCGCGTGGAATCCAGGAACGAGGGACGTAAAATGGTGTGCTGCAGGCCGCTCTTGCGCACCACCTCTTCGGCCTTGAACTTCCAGCCCAGGTATCCGCTTCCGGGGCGCGCGCCCAGCGCGGTGAGCAGGACGAAATACCGCGGCGCGGGGGACGGTACCCGCTGCGCCGATTCGACGAGCTGCACGACGGGCTGGTAGTCGGAGCTCAGGTACGTGTCGCCGGCAGCGAAGCGGCGGCGCATGGTGCCCACCAGGCAGATCACCACCTGCGCGCGAGCCATGGCCGCGTCCAATGGCGCGGTATCGCCGAGATCCGCGATCAACGCCTGGGGGTCCTTGCCCAACGGATGGCTCGCCGCGGTCTTTGGCCGGACGTGCGGGATCACTTCGATTCCGGCGGCGCGCAGGCGCGGCACCAGCGCCGTGCCCACTGCGCCGGTCGCGCCGGCGACGAGGACGGTGGTCATGCGGGCAGACTACACCCGCCAGAGGAGGCAAAGGTCCCGGGGACGAGGTGTACCAGGTGTACACCTCGTACACCGCTCACTTCTCCCAGAGCGTCTTCCACCACGGCGCAGGCGTCTTGGCCGGCGCGTCGCTGCCCATCCCCTTCTGGATGCGCGACCTCTCCCAGCCCGTGAGCGACGCCAGCGTCTCGGCTTCCTTGCGGTGTCGCTGGTCCAGCTGATCGCGATACGCATCGGCGTTCGAGCACTTCATCTCGCCGCGAAACGGACGGCGGATGACGTAGCGCCCCTGGAAGAGCTGCTGGTCTCCGGTCTCCTGGAACATGAGATCCTCGGGAAAGTGCTCGGCGTCGTAGCGCACGTGCAGGCGCGTCAGCGTCACCGGCATGAAGCGTCGCGAGGAAGGATCGCTCTGCTCGTCCATCCAGAACACTCCGGCCTGCTTGAGCTCGTCGGGGGTGAGCGGCGGCGCCGCGCAAGGGTCGCAAGCCCCCATGTTCCAGACATACTCGGTCGCCACCGCGCTGCGGCCGTGCTCGCGCCAGCTCCGGGCGAAGGTCGAGCGATAGAAGTCGGCGAACTGCTTCTCCACGAACTCCGGCACCTCCACGTCGCTGGGGATCTTCACCGTCTGGTAGTTGCTCGACTCCACGCGGCCGTTGCGGGTGATGGCGTAGACGATGAGGTCCTGCGGGCCGTCGGCGTTGGCCATGCCCAGGCGGATGGGAAGCATGAACTTCGGCGACTCGAAGGCGATCTGGATGGGCCGCAGCTGCTGGTAGCCGCCGGCGCGCTGCTCTTTCAGGTTGACCCGCGCGACGAAGAACTTCATCCCCTGGCGGACGTACGGCGCCAGCGCCCGCGAGGCGTGCTCCGGCATGCGGTAGCCGCTCTCGCGGAGGAAGGTCTC
>DASRTX010000126.1:0-3352 GCA_035655715.1 Myxococcales bacterium
GAGCAGCTACAGCAAGGCCGGCTACTCGCGCGCGGTGCGCGCGCACGACGTCTATGCGGCGGTGCGGGAGACGGTGACGCTGGTGCTGCCCGCCACCGGCCGGACGGTCGCGGTGCAGCAGGACCTGGCAGGCGACGGCACGGTGGAGTGCGTGCCCGAGGAGCTCAACCAGGTGATCTCCAATCTGGTGCAGAACGCCATCGAAGCGGCGCCGGAGGTCGGCGGGCGCGTGCGCATCCGTGGAGCGCGCGCCGGCGAGACGCTCGTCCTCTCGGTCAAGGACAACGGCCCGGGAGTGAAGCCGGAGGACGCGCAGCGCATCTTCACCCCGTTCTTCACCACCAAGGGGCCGGGGCGCGGGATGGGAATGGGCCTGACCATCGCCTGGCGGGCGGTGCAGAGCCTGGGCGGGTCGCTGGAGGTGATTCCGGGGCCGGGAGCGGAGTTCGTGCTCCGGCTGCCGGTGAGGCAGGTGAAGTTGAAAGCGGTCTCCTGACCGCGGATCGCGGGGCCCTAACCGGCTGATTTCTTCGAGAGCAGCGCGACCTTGTTCCTCGCCGCCAGGACTTGATGGCGCAGGACGTCGGCCTGGCGAGCCAGTTCCTCCATCTCCTTTTCCTCCGCCGCCTTCGCGATGGCGGCCGCCTCGTCCGCGACCTGCTGCATCCGCGACTGCACCTCGTCGATGCTGGCCGGGCCGGACTTGAGCAGCTCCTGTACGTCGCGGGCGGCGTGGCCCAGCGCGGCCATCCGCTGGAGGAGCCCGGCGAACTCCGTGCGGCGGGCGGAGATCTCCTTTGCGCGCTCGATCAGCGCGGCGGCGTCGGTTTCCTGCTTCTGCCGCGCGGCGGTCACCGCGGCCACCAGCTTCTGCACCTGCGCGCTGATGCGGTCCTGGCTCTCGGCGGCGCGGCTGAGGGCCTCGGTGGCGCGCTCCAGGTTCTTTTCCGTGTTCAGCTTCACCCGCGCCGCCTGCAGGGAGAGCTCCTCGAATCGGCGCAGCTCGTGATCGAGGGCCAGCGCGGCCTCCGCCAGGTCGCTCTGTTTCCCAGGCTTGCTCACCGGCCGTTCATATACCCGCGGCGGCGCGGTGTTGCTGTCGGGCCGCGCGCTCGAGTGCGAAATCGATCACCCGCTCCTCCAGCGACAACCCGCTGAGCGCGTCGATCTCCACCAGCCCCGTGGGACTGGTGACGTTGACCTCGGTGAGCTTGCCGCCGATCACGTCGATGCCGGTCAGCCAAAGGCCCAGCTCGTTGAGCGCCGGCGCGAGCCGCCGGCAGATCTCCCGATCCCGCGCTGTGAGCGGCGCCGGGGCCGCGCTTCCCCCGGAGGCGAAGTTGGCGCGCAGCTCGCCCGCGGCGGGGACGCGCAGGACCGCGCCGATGGGCTCGCCGGCCAGGAGGATGATGCGCTTGTCGCCCTGCTGCACCGCCGGCAGGTAGGCCTGGGCCATCACGGGCACCTTGCCCCCGTCTGTCGCGATCTCCAGCAACGCGGAGAGGTTGGGGTCGCCGCGCCGCACCCGCAGCACGCCCTGCCCGCCGCAGCCGTCCAGCGGCTTGACCACGCCGTCGCCGCCCTGGGCGTCGATGAAAGCGCGCAGCCGCGCCAGATCTCGCGAGACCAGCGTCGCCGGCGCCAGGTCGGGGAAGCGCAAGGCGAAGAGCTTTTCGTTGGCCGCGCGCAGCCCGAGCGGGTGGTTGATCAGCAGCGGGCCGCCGCCGCCCAGCTCGACGATCTGGGTGGCGCGGACGAAGGCCACGTCCACCGGCGGGTCCTTCCGCAGGAAGAGGATGTCCAGCTCGGAGAGGGGCGCGTCGAAGTCTCCGGCCACCCGGTAGTGCGCGCCCGGCTGCCGCTGCACCTCCAGCGTGCGCATGCGCGCGTGCGCGCGCCCCTCTGCGACGTAGAGCCACTCCTGCCGCAGCTCGCGGATCTCCAGGCCGCGGCGCTGGCAGTCCAGCATCAGCGCGAAGGTGGAGTCGTGGTCCACCCGCACGCTCTCGATGGGGTCCATGAGAAAGCCGATGCGCATGCGGGAAAGTTGTGGCGTGTGCGGCGCGGCGGCACGCCCGGGAGATCTTCCACTCTGCGCGGGCGGCAAGCCTGCGATCGGCTGCCAGCTGGAAAAGGAAAGGCCCGGAGCCGGAGCCCCGGGCCTCTTGGGCTGCTCTTCGCTTTCCTAGGTCGTGGTCAAGCCGACCAGCGTCGAAGCGTCGAACGACGAGTCGGTTCCGTCGGTCCAGTCGACGACCAGCTCGCCGTTCTTGACCACCACCTGGCCGACGATGGCGCCGTCCCACTCCAAGTCACCGCCCGCAGTGAAGCTGACGCTGCCCGAGCTGCTGCTGCTGACCGCCGAGACGTGCAGGTTCAGCCCGTCGAAGCGCACCGTGTGATCGGTGGTGACGTCGTCGGCCTTGAGCAGGTCGATCTTCGCGTTTCCCGTCCAGTCGGCCGTGGTCTGCGTGGTCTGCCCGCTGGTGTTGGTCAGGGCGGTGAAGGTCCAGTCCTGGGTGGCGCGGACCAGCGCCACGTGGTCGGCGGCGTTGCCGTTCACGGCCACCGTGACGCCCTGCCCGGTGGCGCTATCGAACACGGAGAGGTGGTAGGAGACCTGGAAGTCCGCGTCGATCACCACCGGGTTCGAGGCCGAGGAGTATTCCAGCGCGCCGCTGACGGCCACGCGGGCGCTGCTGCCCGTGGCTGCGTCGTAGGTGCCGCTGTAGTGCAGGCTGGTGCCCTGCCACCGTCCGGCCACGACATCGACGCGCAGGTCGAAGGTGGTGGCGGTGCCCGCGTAGGTGATGTTCACCTGGTCGCCGTTGTCATAGGAGACCTCCAGGTCGTCGGCGGCGTTGCACCCCAGCGTTCCGTCCTCGATCAGCGTCGGCGTGCCGGTGCCGTCGCTGACCAGGCATCCGGTGGGCGTGCCGGAGACGGCGCGGCCCGAGCTGCCGGCGCGGAGCCCCTGGGTGATGGTGTTCGAGGGCGGAGCCATCGCGGCCGAGGCCAGGCCCGACGGATCCGGCAGCCCGCTCAGGTCCACGCCGGCCACGCTGCCGCTCAGGGCGGCGTCGCCGATGCCCTGGGTCAGCGCCTGCAGGCCGATGGTGGCGTGGGTGCTGGTGCTGGTGTCGTCCAGGCTCTGCTGGGCGGAGGTGGCCGCCGCCTTGATCTCGGCGGTGGCGGGGATGGTGTTCTTGCCGCCGCAGGCGGCACAAGCAAACAGGGTCGCGATGAGCGCTCGATGCATTCCCGATATTCCTCTCGTGGAAGAGTGACTGACGTACCTTCTTCCACGGAGGGCCCGGGTCCAGGCAACCGGTCACCCGGCCGCACATCAGAC
>DASRTX010000127.1:0-4107 GCA_035655715.1 Myxococcales bacterium
TGCCCCGGGCGAAGAGGAGATCGACGTGCGGTTCTTGCTGCAGCAGGCGGAGTCGTTGCGGGCGATGGCCGCCGAGCTGCAGCTGCCCGGGGCGCGCGAGCTGGAGGCGGAGCTGGAGCGGCCGGCGGACACGGTGGGCGAGGACATCGCCCGCGCCCACCTCACTTCGGGGCGGAAGGACTCGTGAGCCGCTCGAAGTCGGCCGACCCGCGCAGCGACTTGAGGTCGTCGTCGGCGCGGGCGTGGGCGGCGAGCTCCCCGTCCAGACGGACCGCGGCCTTGAGGTGATCGAAGGCCCCGCGATTGTCGCCCAGCCGCGCCAGGGCGCAGGCGAAGTTGTACTGGCCCTCGGCCAGATCGGGCGCGCGCACCACCAGCTCCGCCAGGGTGTCGGCTGCTTCCTTGACGTGGTTCTCCGCCAGCTGCATCACGCCCATGGCGCGCAGCGCCAGCTGCCGCTGTTCGGAGGTGAGGTCGTGTTCGCCGCGCAGCGCGTACTTGCCGTGGGGAAGCGCGCGCGCGTACGCCGGGGCGCCGAGCTCGAATCCCGCCATCAGCGCGCCGAAGTTCGCCTTGGCGTTCTCCGGCTCGCGCTGGGTGAGCGACTCGAAGCGGTCGAGGGCGCTGACCGGGTCTCGCCGCTCGAGGAAGCCGTAGCCCGCGAGCAGATCGATCTCGCGCTGGCGCTCAGCCGGAAGCGGCAGCGCCTGGAAGCTGGCGGAGGCGCTCTCGAAGGTCCTGTCGGCGAAGGCGTCGTCCTTGGGGCCGACCACGTGCAGCACCAGGCAATCGGCGCCGCGGGCGAAGAAGGCCCAGCGGTTGCGCACGGGCGCGGCGGCCGGCCCGCTGGTGAAGCTCCAGGAGGGTGCCGGCGAGTCGGTGCTCGCTTCGTCGCGGGGACCTTCGGCGGAGGCGGTGGCGGGGGCTTCCTTCCGGGGAGAGAGGCGCGAGCGGGCGTGCTCGCGACACTGCTGGGCCGAGGTGGCCTTGCCCATGGGGAAGGAGCTGACCTCGGCCTCCACGCCCGAGGCGACGCGGGCGGTGCCTTCGCGGCTCACTTGCCAGGCATCGGAGCCCACCGGCAGCGAGTACCGCACGCCGTGGATGGCGTCCTCCACCTCCATGCCAGAGCCCTTGGGGGCGCCGCTCCCGCCTCCGGAGCCGTGGGCGCATCCGGCGAGGGCGATGACCAGCAAAGTGCAGAGCCTCACTGGCGCCGCTCCGCGCGGCCATCGATCAGCTTGCCCCCGACGGAATGGTAGTAGAGGCGGATCTCCCGCGCGGTTCGCGCGGCGGGGTCGTAGGCCAGACAGGTGTCGTAGGGACGCGAGTAGACGTGGACCGACACGGCGCGCTCGTCGAAGGGGTTGGAGACGCGGTGGATGGCGTCGTCGCCCTGCTGGAGATCCAGCACTCCCTCCGGCGCGCGCTGCACGCCTCCGTTGGGCACCAGCCGGATGTCGTCGCCCGGGCCGGGACCGTCGAGGCTGGTGAAGTTCTCCAGCCGCAGCGCCCCGCTCTGGATGGAGAGCCAGCAGAGCTGGCCGGAGTGGTTGTGGATGGGGCTCGCCGTGTGCGGTTCCCAGCAGAGGGCGAGGATCTCGAAGACGTCGTCCCGGTAGATGAGGTTGCGGGTATAGCGGCGCGCGGCGAAGTGGAGGTACGGGCTCAGCGTGCGCGGATCGAGGAGCATGCCACCCAGGCGGGCGCAGATCTCCCCGGGCTGGAAGCGGGCCGGCGGCACCCCGCGCAGCGTCTCGACGATCCCCTCGACGGCCACCTGCATGCGAGCCTCCTGGCGGCAATATAACCGCTCCGCCGCGATCCTAGAGGGCTTCCGGCGGGGCGGCATGGGAATGTGTGCTGTAGTCGCGGCCGAACCGGCGCTCGATCTCGGCCTCGCCGAATTCAGCCACCACCGGCCTGCCGTGCGCGCAGCGGGCGCCGTAGTCGGTGGCGTCGAGCTGATCCAGGAGCGCCTGCGCTTCCGGAGCGCTGAGGGCGTCATGTGCGCGTACGCTGCCGTGGCAGGCCGCCCGCGCCAGCAGCGCGTCGCGCAGGCGCTCCAGCGACTCGCCGCGGCCGTGCTGGGCCAGCTCCTCGGAGAGATCGGCCAGCAGCGCCGCCAGCGGCTGCTCGGCGAGGCGAGAGAGGGGCGGCGGCAGCGCCTTGACCGCGATGCTGCCTTCGCCGAACGGCTCGACGGCCACGCCCACGGAGGCGAGCAGCTCGGAGGCCTCCGCCATGCGAGCAGCGGCGGCAGGCGCCAGCGCGACGAGTTGCGGCACCAGCAGCGGCTGGACGGCCGCACCTTCGCGCGCGCGGAGCCGCTGGTAGTTGACCCGCTCGTGCGCCGCGTGCTGGTCGATCAGCACCAGGCCCGCGGCGCCCTCGCAGACGAGATAGGTCCGGTGCAGCTGGCCCAGGTACCGCAGGCCCTTGAAGTACTCGGGCCGTGCGAGCAGCTCCGGCTCGGGCGGCGGCTGCGCCCTGGGCACGGCGCCGTGCGCCGGCGGCATCCACCATGTTGCCGGCAGGGTCCTCGAGCCGTAGCGGGTGATGGCGTCCGCCACGCGCTGGGCGCTCTCCGGCAAGGGCCAGGGACGCGCAGCGTCGGGAGGCGCGACGCCGGAACGGTGGGCAGGCATCCAGTCGCCGCGCGCGAGGATGCGCGTCAGGCCGGAGTGGATGGCCTCCCAAGCCGCCTTCGCGTCGGCCAGGCGCACCTCGGCCTTGGCGGGATGGACGTTCACGTCCACCTCGGCGGGCGGGATGTCCAGGAACACCAGCGCGCCCGGGTAGCGGCCGTGAGGCATCAGCTCGCCAAAAGCGCGCAGCACCGCGTGCGTCAGCGAGCGATCGCGGATGGCGCGGCCGTTGACGAAGAGCCAGACGTTGCGGGCGCTGCCGTACTCGACCGCGGGAGAGACGGCGAGCCCGCGGGCACGGATGCCGCGCTGCTCGCCCTCGAACGGAACCAGGTTGCCGCGCACTTCCCTGCCCAGCGCCACCTCGGCGCGCGCGGGGAGCATCTCTTCCCCGGCCTGGAGCTGCGCGAGGATGCGCTCGCCGTCGCGCACGGTGAAGGTCACCTCGCCGCGGGGGATTGCGAGCCTGAGCACAGCATCCAGGCACTGGGCCTGCTCCGCCTGCGCCCGCTTGAGGAACTTGCGGCGGGCGGGGACGTTCCAGAAGAGGTCGCGGACCTCCACGGTGGTTCCCGCGGGTGCGCCGGCGCTGCAGATGCTCGGGGCGGAGCCGCCCTCCACCTCGACGCGCGTTCCCTGCAGCGCGCCGGGCTCGCAGGTGAGCAGCGCGAAGCGACTCACCGCCGCCATGCTGGGGAGCGCTTCGCCGCGGAACCCGTAGCTGCGGATGGCGAAGAGGTCGTCCTTGCTGCGCAGCTTGCTGGTGGCGTGCCGCTGCAGACTGAGCTGCGCGTCCTCCCGCGACATGCCCGAGCCATCGTCGCGCACCCGCACCAGGCGGCGGCCGCCGTCGGCCAGGTCGACGTCGATGCGGGTCGCGCCCGCGTCGAGCGCGTTCTCCACCAGCTCCTTGACGACGGCGGCGGGCCGCTCGATCACCTCGCCCGCTGCGATCTGGTTGGCGAGCGTCTCGTCGAGCAGGTGGATGCGCGGCACCGGCCGAGACTCCCTGCAACGCGCCGGGCGGTCAAGCGCTCAGTACTTGAGCGAAAGGACCGCTTCCACGCCGGGGACCATGGGCTGCAGCTGGATGGGGCCGAGGAGGCGCAGGTGGGAGACGAGCTCCACCGCCCTGGCCGCCACGGCCGGCCTTGCGGGGGCGAGCTTCTCGAGCGCCGGTTCGCGCAGGGTCACCTCGAGGGGCGCCGGCGCCCTCGGCGCTGGCGCGAGGACCGCAAGCAGTGCCATCAGCATCCTCGAAGAACAAACCACTCGACCGGGTTCGTCCCGGCCTGGAAAAGGCGACGCCCCGCGGCTGGGAGCTTGGAGCTCACAGCGGCGGGGCGTCTTTGAGGCAGCGCGCGCTCGATGCGCGCGACAAGAAATTCCGGCAGCGACCTACTCTCCCACATGGAAACCATGCAGTACCATCGGCTCTGAAGGGCTTGACTGCCGTGTT
>DASRTX010000128.1:0-5199 GCA_035655715.1 Myxococcales bacterium
ACGTGGCCATCGCGCTCGACCCGGCCACGAGCGAGATCTTCTCCGGCGGCGCCTACGAGCTCGAGCACGAGGGGCGCACGCTGTCCGCCGAGGAGATGGCCGGCTACTGGGCCGACCTCGCGCAGCGCTACCCGATCGTCTCGATCGAGGACGGCATGGACGAGGAGGACTGGGACGGCTGGAAGGCGCTGACCGACCGGATCGGCGACCGCGTGCAGCTGGTGGGCGACGACCTGTTCGTCACCAACACCGAGCGCCTGAAGCGCGGCATCGACACGGGCGTGGGCAACTCGATCCTGATCAAGGTCAACCAGATCGGCACCCTGACCGAGACCCTCGACGCGATCAAGATGGCGCGCGAGGCCGAGCCGGTCTTGATCATCCCGCAGTCGCAGGCCACCGCCAGGTCGGCGATGAAGGAGTCCTCCGTCTCTCCCGAGCGGTGGCTCATGATGGTGCGGTAGCCGCTCTGGTGGGCCAGGCGCACGCAGTCCATCGTCTCGGTCAGCGTGCCGATCTGGTTCACCTTGATCAGCACCGCGTTGGCGACGCCCTGTGAGATGCCGCGCTGCAGGCGCTCCGTGCTGGTGACGAACAGGTCGTCGCCCACCAGCTGCACCGTGCCGCCGATGCGGTCGGTGATGAGCTTCCAGCCCTCCCAGTCGTCCTCGGCATATCCGTCCTCGATGGACACGATGGGGAAGTCCCTTGCCCAGGCTGCGTAAAGTTCTGCCAGCTGCCCGCGGTCCAGGGTCTTGTTCTCCCCCTCGAGCACGTACTTGCCGTCCTTGTAGAATTCACTGGCCGCGCAGTCGAGCGCGAGCACGATCTCGCCGCCGAGCTTGTAGCCGGTCTTCCCGATCGCCTCGGCGATCACCTCCAGCGCCTCGCGGTTCGACTTGAGACTCGGGGCAAACCCGCCCTCGTCCCCCACGCCCGTGGAGTAGCCGCGGCTCTTGAGCACGCCCTTGAGCGCGTGGAACACCTCGGCCCCCATCCGCAGCCCCTCGGCGAAGGTGGGCGCGCCCCACGGCACCACCATGAACTCCTGGATGTCCACGTTGGAGTCGGCGTGCGCGCCGCCGTTGAGGATGTTCATCAGCGGGACCGGCAGCGTGCGGGCGTTCACCCCTCCCAGGTAGCGATAGAGCGGCGAGCCGTGGCTGAGGGCCGCCGCCCGCGCCGCTGCCAGCGACACTCCCAGGATGGCATTGGCGCCCAGCGACTTCTTGGTGGGAGTGCCGTCCAGCTCGATCATCAGCCGGTCCAGGCCTTCCTGGTCCGCCGCGTCCATGCCGAGAAGGCGCGGCGCGATCTTGCTGCGCACGTTCTCCACGGCGGTGCGGACGCCTTTTCCCCCGTACCGGTTCTTCTCCCCGTCGCGCAGCTCGTGGGCCTCGTGCTCGCCGGTGCTGGCGCCCGAAGGCACGGCGGCGCGGCCCACGCCCCCGGAGGCGACCGCCACCTCGCACTCCAGGGTGGGATTGCCGCGGCTGTCGAGGATCTCTCTCGCGTGAACGTCGACGATTTCGCTCATGGCGCGCCCGTTAGCACGCCCCGGGGCACCCGGCAACGCCGGCTACTCGTTGCAGGCCTTGGGCTTTCCGTCGTTGCCGATGCAGGCGGGCCGGTTGGGATCGCCCAGGCCGCGCTGTCCCGACAGCACCTGAAGCCATTCCTGGTAGGTGAGCCCGTAGGGCGCCGGTCCTTGCGCCGTGGAAGGCCGCGCATGCCTCGCCGGCGGGGACGGCGGCGGCCGGCGTGGCGGCGGGGCAACAGCCTCGGGCTCGACCGGAGGCGGGGCGGGCATGGGAACGACGGTGACCGACGAGGACGTGACCTCCGCTGCGCGCGCGCGGTAGCGCGGCGGGATCTCGTCGCGATTGTCGACGAGGTGGAGGCTGCCCTGTTCGTCGACGTAGCTGAGCTGCGCGGGCGGAGCCTTCGCTTTCCGCTTCATCGGCGATTCCAGCGGAAGCCAGATGTCCGGGCCGGAGCGCAGCGGCAGCGCGAGGCCACCTTCGCGAAACTGCGCGGCGCCGCCGCCCAGCCACTGGAGCCGGTTGAAGGCAATGGTCACCGACGCCGCGGGCAGCTCCGCGGCGGCGACCGTGCGGATCGGCTTGCCCCGGCGAAAGAGCGCGCCGAGGACGGTGGACTCGATGCCGTCGCCCACCTCCGGCTCGCGCTGCAGCACGGCCAGCCACTCGCAATCCGGCGAGACCACTTTCAGGTCCGGCTGCGCGCCGGCGCAGAGCCGCGCCGTCCACTGCCCCGCAACCGAGACGCAGCGCAGATCGCAGATCCCCGCGGGCAGCGGCTCCTGCACGAGCGTCGCGCCACCCGAGGACATGCTCCAGCGGAGCCGATCTTGCGCCGGCGCTGCTACATGCCGAGCGGGACTGATGGGGGCGGCGGGTGGGCCGGGCTGCGCGCCATCGCGGCATGCCCCGAGCAGCAGCAGTGGGACAAGAAGGCGCATCGGCAGACAGATCGATCTACCATGCGTCGCCAATGGCCCGGAACCGCCGACGCTTCACGCGCGTGCGCGCCCAAGGCATGGCCGCGCACCTCAGCACACAGCAGGGGCGCACCGCCTGCCAGGTGGAGAACATTTCGAGGGGCGGGGTCTTCGTGCGCACCGACGCGTTGTTGGAGGTTGGCGCCGAGCTCGCCGTGGACCTGGTCAAGCCGGGTTGGAAGAAGCAGATCGCGCTGCGCGCGCGGGTCAGCAGCCGGGCGGAGGCGATGGACGCCGGCGGGCGCAAGGGCAGCATGCCCGGGCTGGGCCTGCAGTTCGTCCAGCTCGATGCCGCCCAGCACGAGCGGCTGCGAGCGCTGCTGCGCGAGCTGGGCGCGCCGGACGAGGGCGCGGAGGTGACGCTGCCCGAGGACGCCCTCGAAGCCGAGCTGCGCGCGCTCGACCCGAAGGGCCCGGATGGAGGCGCGCTCGATCCGCAGCCGGAGCCCGCCTGGCAGCAGGTGCAGCTCGTCGAGGAGGCCATCGCCAGCGCGGTGGCGGATCTGCCGGCGCCCGAGCCGCTCACGCTGACGCCGGCGCTCCCGCCCGAGCAAGGCGTGCAGGGCGCGGAACTGGCCCGCCTGCAGATCCAGCTCCGCGGGCTGGTGATGCAGCTCTCCGATGCGCAGCAGCAGCTCGCCGGGCGCGACGCCGAGATCGAGCGCCTGCGCGACCAGCTCGAGAGCGCGCGCACGGCGCTCGATCGCGCTCTGCGCGACCGCTGAATGTGCTAGAAGCGCCCCTCTACGGGGACATCATGCTCGCCCGCAGGGCGGCTTGGTGTCCCCATCTGATTTGGAGTCACACATGGCTCTTCTCCAAGGCAAGGTCGCGATCGTCACCGGTTCCGGCGGCGGCATCGGCCGGGAGCACGCCCTGCTCTTCGCGCGCGAGGGCGCGAAGGTGGTGGTCAACGACCTGGGCAGCGACCGGCACGGTGGCGGCCGCGGCGGCGAGATGGCCGACAAGGTGGTGGCCGAGATCAAGGGCGCGGGCGGCGACGCGGTGGCGAACTACGACAGCGTGGCCACGCGAGAAGGCGCGGACGGGCTGATCTGGAGCGCGCTGAACAAGTTCGGCAGGCTGGACGTCGTGGTCAACAACGCGGGCATCCTCCGCGACAAGACCATCCTCAACATGAGCGAACAGGACTTCGATCTCGTGGTCGAGGTCCACCTGCGCGGAACCTTCCTGGTCACGCAGGCGGCGGCGCGCCTCTTCAAGGTCCAGGGCAAGGGCGGGCGCATCGTCAACACCACCTCGCTCTCCGGCCTGCTGGGCAACTTCGGCCAGGGCAACTACTCGGCAGCGAAGGGCGGCATCTACTCGCTGACCCGCACGGCCTCGATGGAGTTCCAGCGGATGGGCGTGACGGTGAACGCCATTGCGCCGGTGGCGCTGACGCGGATGACGCAAGATCTCCAGATGTTCAAGGGAATGACCCCCGACCAGATCGGTCCCCAGTACATCGCGCCGGTGGCGGCGTTCCTGGCAAGCGATCTGGCGGCGGACATCACCGGCACCATCGTCGGCGTGCAGGGGCCCAAGATCTTCGTCTACAAGATGATCGAAACGGAGGGCGTTACGCGCGAGGGCGGCCCTTGGTCGGCAGCGGAGATCAAGGAGCGCTGGTCGGAGATTTCACGCTGAAAGCGTGCTCGTCTTTGTTTTTCGAAGCGACGAGGGCCCCCCGTAGGGAGCCCTCGTGCGTGTGCCCGGCCCATCCAGCCGCCGGGTGGCCCCGCCACTAGGCGGGGATGCTGTCGGCAGGCACCGAGTAGTCGATGATGACCACCCCGCGCTCGGGCTGCTCGTCCTCGTCGCGGCGCTCGTTTTGGCGCTGCGGAGTCGGCTCGGGAAGCGGCAGATCGACCCGGGGTCGCTGGTTGTCGCGCTCCTGCTCGCGCCGTCTGATCTCTTCGATGATGAACGCGTCGAGCACGGAGCACCTCCCCGGGGGGTCAACTACTACAGGATCGATGCAATCCTGACACCATCGTTTCACCGCCCCCAACGCTGCCTGTCTTGCCCTTCCTCGTCCTCCCGAGGGCCCGATCGGCCCCTGAAAGACTTCTAACAATCCGCCCCAGCAGGGTCAACATACCCACTCTACTGGGCGATCGCTTCAACGCGGTGTTTCACCGAGCATCTCGGCACGCGCCTTGAAATTCGCGAGCATGTTGGGAAGGCCGCGCTCCGCCAGCGCTTTTTCCAGCGTTCCCGGCACCAGCGGGCCAAAGTCGATGTCGATGGCGTAGGTTGCGCGCGTACCCCCGCTGCGAGTGGGCTCGAGGGTCCAGGCGCCTGCGTTGGCGCGCATGAACTCCCCTCCCCGCACCAGCGCCCATTCGATGCGCTGCGGCGAGCGGGTCACGTGGCGCAGGGTGAAGTCGAAGACGTTCAACTTCACGTCGAGCCAATAGGTCACCTCGACCGCGTTGCCCTGGCGCATGCCGACGCGCACCGCCTTCAACTCCGGCACGAACTCGGGATAGCGCGCGTAGTCCTGCACCACGCGATGGAACGCCTCCGGCGTCACGTCGATGTCGATGGAGTGGCTGGCGCGCGCCATGTGGCCCTGTAATCGCATGCTTTCGAGCGGACCTCCAACGCCAGTTTGGCCAGCCGGGCGGGCTTCCGCTAACGATTCGTGCGCCGCTACCGCGGCGCTTCCCGCC
>DASRTX010000129.1:0-5506 GCA_035655715.1 Myxococcales bacterium
ATCGCAGATTGATCAATTCACAGCCCCAGTGAAGTGGGGCAGCCGCTGGCCGAGCGGCAGTGCCACTTCAGTGGCACTGCGTCACAACACACTGCGTCCCACCGATTGGGTTTGACGCAGAGTCTCGCTACACTGTGACGCGTGCTCACAACTGACTGGAAAAAACTCCACGCCGACGCCTTCCGTGGCGTCCGCGCACTGGTGACGGGCGGGGCAGGATTCATCGGCGCGCATTCCGGTCGCGCGCTGCTGGCAGGCGGGCACCGGGTCACCGCGGTGGACGACCTGAGCCATGGCAAGCGGGCCGCAGTGCCCCAAGGCGCGGTCCTGCACGTGCTCGACATCCGCTCCCCCGACCTGCCAGCGCTGTTCGAGCGTGAGCGCCCGGACGCGGTGCTCCACCTGGCGGCGCAGATGGACGTGCGGAAGTCGGTGGCCGATCCGCTCTTCGACGCCTCCGTCAACGTGCTCGGGACCGTCAACGTGCTCGAATCCGCGCGGCGCGCCGGCGTGAAGCGGGTGGTGTTCGCTTCCTCAGGGGGAGCGGTCTACGGCGAGCAGGAAACGTTTCCCGCGCGCGAGGATCATCCGCGGCGTCCGGCCAGCCCCTACGGCGTCTCCAAGCTCTGCGGAGAGGAGTACCTCGCGTACGCGGGCCGCGCCTTCGGCCTCTCTACGCTCGCGCTCCGCTACGCCAACGTGTACGGACCCGGGCAGGACCCGCACGGAGAAGCCGGCGTGGTGGCCATCTTCCTGGAAAAGATGCTCGGAGGCGGCGCGCCGGTGATCAACGGCGACGGGCTGCAGACCCGCGACTACGTGCACGTGGCCGACGTGGCGCGCATCAACGCCCTGGCGCTGCTCGCGCAGGTCGGAGGCGCGCTGAACGTGGGGACGGCGCGCGAGACCACCGTGGTCGACCTGGCGGCGGCGTTGGCCAGGCATGCGGGGTACGCCGGCCAGATCCAGCACGGTGCCGGCAAGGCCGGAGAACAGCGCCGCAGCGTCGTCGACCCTGCAGCGGCCGCCGCGGCGCTGGGGTGGAAGCCCGAGATCGGCCTCCAGCGCGGCCTCGAGGACACCGCGGCCTGGTTCAGCGGGCAGCGGCGGAACCGATGAGCGCGGCGCTCGCCACCTGAGCCGGGATGTCGTAGAGGAGCGCGCGATGCTCTTCGCGGTCTGCGCGCCCGGGATCGAGCCCGTGCTGGAGGAGGAGGTTCGGGCGCTGGGCCTTCCAAGGACCGCTCTGGCCGGCGGCGTGGAGGTGCAGGGCGCCCTGCCCGAGGTGCTGCGCCTCAACCTCTGGTCGCGGACGGCCACCCGTGTGCTGGTGCGCGTGGGCGAGCCGTTCCATGCCACCGCCTTTGCGGAGCTGGTCCGGAAGGCGTCGGCGCTGCCGTGGGACCAGTTCGTGCGGCGCGGAGAGCGGGTCGCCTTTCGCGTGACTTGCAGGAAGTCGCGGCTCTACCACTCCGGGGCGGTGGAGGAGCGCTTGCTGGCCGCGGTCGCTTCGCGGGTCGAAGTACAGCCCGCTGCGGCCCCAGGCGACGACGAGGAATCCGACGCGCAGCTCTTCGTCGCGCGCCTCGAGCGCGACGTCTGTACCGTAAGCGCCGACTCCAGCGGCGCGCTTCTCCACCGCCGCGGCTGGCGGGGTCCTTCGGCCAAGGCGCCGCTGCGCGAGACGCTGGCGGCGGCGCTGCTGCTCGCCTCGCGCTGGACGGGCGAGACCGCCCTCTGCGATCCGCTCTGCGGTTCAGGCACCATCGCCATCGAGGCCGCGCTGCTGGCGACGCGCCGCGCGCCCGGCCTTTCCCGCCGCTTCGCCTTCCAGCGCTGGCCCGGATACTCGGCGCGGCAGTGGGAGCATCTGGTCACACAGGCCCGCAAGCAGGAGCGACCGTTGGCCGTGCGCATCGAGGCGTCCGACCAGGACGCGGGCGCGGTCGAGGCGGCCCGCGAGAATGCGCGCAGGGCCGGCGTGGCGATGGAGGTGGCGCAGCGGCGCCTCGCGGACCTGCCGGCGGACGCGGGAGCCGGGCTCCTTGCCTGCAATCCTCCCTACGGCGTGCGCGTGGGCGGAGAGGGGCGGCGCGTGTTCGAGGATCTCGGCGCCGCGGCGCTCAGGCGTCCTGGATGGGCAGTCTCGCTGATCGCAGCAGATGCGGGCGAGGCGCGCGCGTCGGGCCTTGCGCTCTCGCCGGTGCTGCGCACGCAAAACGGCGGCATCCCGGTAGAGTTCCTCTCCGCAGGCTGAAATTCGGGGACACGATACGGAATGCGACCGATGCCTCGGACGAATTACGTATCGTGTCCCCGATTTCGAGGATTACCCGCCGATGCGGATCATCGATCGGGCCGCGTGCCCGGCGGCCTTCTGCGTCGCCAGGAGCTCGTCGGCGGGCGCGTGCCCCGGCTTCTTCCGGCGCAACCCGTCCTCGATCAGCGAAGCGAGCTCCGCGTCGGAGGCGCCGGCGCGCAGCGGCGCGCGGAGATCGATCTCGCCCTCGTCCAGCAAGCACCACCGGAAGTGCCCGTCGGCGGTGAGGCGTGTGCGGTTGCAGGTGCCGCAGAACGGCTCGGTCATGGAGGAGATGATCCCGATGCGGCCGCGGAAGACCTTGCCGTCCTTCTCCCGCGCCTCGTAGAGCTGCGCCGTTTCGCCGAGGCCCAGCGGCCGCAGCTCCAGCTGCTCCTCGAGGCGTGCGCGGATGGCCTCGGCGGGGAACATCCGGAGCCGCTCGCCCCAGTGATTTCCCTCGAATGGCATATACTCGATATATCGCATCTCGATGACGTCGTCGCGGGCGAAGGCGCGCGCCAGATCCACCAGTTCGTCGTCGTTGATGCCGGCCATCACCACCGCGTTCACCTTCACCGCCGCGAACCCCGCCGCCGCGGCGGCGCGAATGGCGGCGATGGTCTCCTCGCAGCCGTCGCGCAGCGTGATGGAGCGGAAGCGATCGGGCCGCAGCGTGTCCAAGGAAAGGTTGACGGCATCCAGCCCGCCGGCGCGCAGCGCGTCGAGATGCTGGCGCAGCAGGAGCGCGTTGGAGGTCATGGCCAGCCGCTCCAGGCCGTGTGCCTTCAACCCGCCCAGCCGCGCGATCAGCTGGTCCACCCCGCGCCGCACCAGCGGCTCGCCGCCCGTGACCCGGATCTTGCGAACGCCCAGCCGCACGAAGAGGGCAGCCAGGCGCTCGATCTCCTCGAAGGAGAGCAGGTCGTCCTTGGGCAGCAGCGGCACTCCCTCTTCGGGCATGCAGTAGCGGCAGCGCAGGTTGCACTTCTCGATCACCGAGATGCGCAGGTAGGTGTGCGACCGCCCGTAGCGGTCGAACAGCCCCTGCGCGCGCGCGTCGCCGCGGGCCGAAAGCCCCAGCGACGCCGCGTCCAGGGCGCGCGGCGAAGAGGAGATGACAGGTAGCGAACGCGCCTCCACGCCCGGTGTATAACGCGCCGGGACCCCGGAGCCCAAATGCCTCCCTTCGAGCACCGGCTGCGCGTGCGCTTCCAGCACACCGATCCCGCCGGGATCGTCTTCTTCGCCAACGTCCTGGTCTACTGCCACGAGGCGTACGAGGAGCTGCTCCGGGCCGGCGGGATGCCGCTGGATGGGTTCCTGGGGCAGCGCGAGGAGTCGCTGCCGCTGGGGCACGCCGAGGCCACCTTCAAGCGCCCCATCCGCTTCGGGCAGTTGGTGACCATCCGCGCCACCGCGGCGCGCATCGGCGAGCGCAGCTTCCGGCTCGAATACGACCTCTTCGACGAGGCCGGCGAGCACCTGGCCAGCGCCGCTACGGTCCATGTCTCGGTGGAACGCGCCACGGGGCGCTCCACGGCCCTTTCGCCCGCGCTCAGGGCGCTCCTGGAGAAGCACGCTTCCGGAGCATGAGACGGTCCACCTTGCCGGCGGCGTTGCGCGGCAGCTCCGGAAGCGAGACGAAGCGCGCCGGGATCTTGTAGCGGGCCAGCCGCGCTGCCAGATACTCCCGCAACTCTTTCTCCGTGGCCGGACCCACGACGTAGGCGACGCCGACCTGTCCCCAGCGCGCGTCCGGCTCGGGCAGCACGGCGGCCTCGCGAACCCCCGGATGCGAGAGCAGGGCGGCCTCCACCTCGGCGGGGTAGACGTTCTCGCCGCCGCTCACGATCAGATCCGCGCGCCGCGCGTGGACGGTGAGGCGGCCGCGAGCATCCAGCTCGCCCAGATCGCCGGTATGGAAGAAGCCTTCAATTGGCGGATGGCCGAGATAGCCACGCATGACCGCAGGGCCGCGCACCAGCACCTCGCCGGCTTCGACGCCAACCTCGAATCCGGGCAGCGGCGGTCCGGCTGTGCTGCCGTCGGCGTGGTCGGGGCGTTCGCAGGTGGCCATCGAGCAAGTCTCGGTCATGCCCCAGGTCTGCACCACGCGCAGGCCCGCCTCGCGCGCTCGATGCAGCAACGCTTCCGGCACGGGGCCGCCGCCCACCGCCACCAAGACCGATGGAAAGCCGCGGGGCTGCACCTCCAGCACCCGGGCCAGCGTGCTGGCCACCAGGCTGGCGTGGGTCGATCGCGTCAGATCGCGCGCCACCGCCTGCGCGTCGAACCGCTCGTGCAGCACCACCGTGGCCCCGGCCAGGCGGCAGCGGAAGACGATTCCGAGCCCGCCCACGTGGAAGAGCGGCAGCACGCAGAGGAACTTCGAGCCGGCGTCGATCTGCAGCACCTGGCTCGCGGCGCGGGCGCTGGCTTCCAGATTTTCGCGCGAGAGGCGCGCGGCCTTGGGCGAGCCGGTGGTGCCGGAGGTGAAGAGCACCAGCGCGGGATCGGGCTCCGGCGGAATGCCGGCGATGGAGGCGCGCTGCGCGTCGAGCTCCGCGGGCGTGAGCCGCGTGTTCTGCAGCACCAGCTCGCCGCCTTGCATCGCCGAGAGCACTGCCGCGATGGTTTCGGGCGTGCCATGGCCTGGCACGGATGCGCGACCCACGATCGGCGGACCGGGCTCTACGTCCAGCTCGGCGCCGCGAAAGACGACCTTCACGGCAGTCCCAGGCCCGGGCTCTCGGGAATGCGCACGACGCCGGCTTCCGGCGCGAGGGGATCGACCTCGCCGAACAACCTTCCCGTGGCGATGCCCGCCGCGGGGTGCGGCCCGAGCGCCAGTACGGCGGCGGCCAGGTGCGCGGCGCCCGCACGTCCGACGGCACCCTCCAGCGACGAGGTGACGATCACCGAGCGCCCGCGGTGGTGGGCCTTTTGCGCCAGCTCCCAGGCCCGGGAGATGCCACCCAGCAGCATCGGCTTGAGGACGATGCATTGCGCCCGATCCAGTGCGCCCTCCGGGTCGGACGCCACCATCTCGTCGGCGCCGAGGGGCACGGGGCTCGCCGCAAGGCCGCGCAGATCCGGCGTGGGCTGTTCGCACAGCTCGATGCCCAGGGGAGCGAGCTGGCGCAGCTTGACCAGCGTTGCTTCCGCCTCCCAGGCGCCGTTCGCGTCGAGCCGCAGCTTGACCTC
>DASRTX010000130.1:0-5024 GCA_035655715.1 Myxococcales bacterium
GAGCGTCAGCTCCTGTGCTGACGTGATTCCAATTTTACTGCCAATTCACTCAAAGCATTGCGGTTCCGCAATCTGCTTCGTGGACTTGCTATCCAGTTTTCAAGGACCGAACCTCACTGCCACCGCGGACGACCGACTGCGGGACCAAGGCTTCTACAACTCCCAACCGACAACGCAACTTCCCGACGCGTTCTGCCTGCGCCGTCCCGTTGTCTCCCTCGTGAAGGGGGGCGCTGTGTACCTCCGCAGCGCTGTCGTGTCAAGCGGCTTTGCTTACGGAACTCCCAGATCGGGGGCGAGCGGGCGGCGCCCTGCCCTGCAGCCTTCCGCGCGCACGATCGCTTCCAGGTCGGCGTACGCTTTCTCCAGGTCCTCGTTTACGACCCAGTACTCGTAGCCCGCCGCGCAGGCGAGACGGATCTCGATGCGCGCGGCGTGCAAGCGGCGGCGGATGGTCGCCGCGTCGTCGGTCGAGCGGGCGCGCAGGCGCCGCTCCAACTCGGCGAGCGAGGGAGGAAGGATGAGCGCGCGCACGGTTTCCGGGTGCTGCTTCTTGATGCTCTCGCCCCCCTGCACGTCGATGTCGAAGACCACCAAGGAGGCGCTGGCCGAGAGCGCGGTCCGCGGCGTGCCGTAGTGGTGTCCGTGGACGTGCGCCCATTCGAGGAACTGGTGGGCGGCGATCATCTCCTGGAAACGCTCGTCGGAGACGAAGCGGTATTCGACCCCTTCCTTCTCCGAGCCCCGAGGCTTGCGGGTCGTGTAGCTGACCGAGAAGGCGGCGCCGGGATGCGCCTGGACCAGTCGCCGCGCCAGCGTGGTCTTGCCGGTCCCCGACGGCGCGCTGAGGATGAGCAGCAAGGGTTTCATTCGACGTTCTGCACCTGCTCGCGCACGCGCTCCAACTCGGCCTTGAGCTCCACCACCTGCGCTGCGATGGCGGCGTGCTGCGACTTGGAACCGATGGTGTTGATCTCGCGGTTCACTTCCTGCACCAGGAATTCCAGCTTGCGGCCGGCTGGGGCATCGGAGCCGATCAGGCCGCGCGCCTGCGCCAGGTGGCTGGCCAGCCGGGTGAGCTCCTCGGCGACGTCTGTGCGGTCGGCGAAGAGCGCCACCTCCTGCGCCAACCGGCCGGGATCCAGCGGAACGCCGCGGGTGAGCTCGGCGATGCGGGCCGAAAGCCGCTCGCGCACGGCGCCGACTTGAAGGGGGGCCAGCCGCGCCACCTCTGCTGCGCCCTTCTCGATGGCATCGAGCCGGGCGAGAAGATCGCGGGCCAGCGCCTCGCCTTCGCGGCGCCGCATCTGATCGAGCGCGTCCAGGGCCGAGACCAATGCGTCGCGCAGCGCCGACGACGCGGCGGCAGCATCCGGCTGCGCCTCGCCCAGCGAGATGACGCCGTCCAGGGCCGCCAGGTCCTGGACTGTAGGCTCGCCCGAGAGCCCGAGCGCGTCCTTCAGCTCCCGCAGGGCCTTGGCGTACGCGGCGGCCAGGGCCACGTCCGCTCGCGGCAGCACGCCGCGCGCACCGCCGTTCTCGCGCCGGACGAAAGCCTCGACGACCCCGCGGTTGAGGCGCGACTTGACCGTCTTCACCAGCTCGGGCTCGAGGGCGGCGAGCTCGCGGGGCAGGCGCGCCTTCACCTCGCAGAACTTGCCGTTCACGGCGCGCAGCTCCACCGAAACCGCCTCGCCGCCGGCCTCGCCGCGGCCCGCGCCGAACCCGGTCATGGAGCGAATCAAGGGCCCTCCGGAGTGCGAGCAGGTTCCGCTGCCGAGCGGGCCCTGTCAAGGAGCCGGGCCGCGGCCAGAAGGGCCGGCGCCACGTCGGCCGGCGCGACCACAGCTTCGAAGAGCGGGCCCGGATGCGACCAGCGCAGGCCTGCCTGGTCGAGGAACACTCCCAGGACGGGTGCGCCGCAGGCCACCGCCAGGTGCATCGGCCCCGTGTCGTTGGTCACGATCAAATCGGCGGCGCGGAAGGCCGCGGCCAGCTGGTCGAGGTCGGTGGGCGGCGCCAGCTCCGCGGCGTCGGGCGACGCGGCCACGACCTCTTGCGCCAGCGCCTCTTCGCCCGGGCCCCAGAACACCACCGAGCGCAGCTCGCGCTCTCGCCAGAGCCGCGCCGCCAGCTCCGCGAAGCGCGCCGCCGGCCAGCGGTGGTCCTGCTTGCGCGCCCCCGGGTTGAGCGCAGCGAAGCGGCCCGCGACCGGCGAAGGGCCGCGGCCGAGCGCCGTCTCCAGCGGCGTTGACCGGAGCGAGAGGCCCAGCGGAGCGCCGAGGCCCAGCCTCGCCCTCACGTCGGGGATGCCGGCAGCAGGGAGCGCCGCGGCTGCGCTGTAGATCTCCGCCGGCCCGCGATCGGATCCGATCACCCAGCCGCGCGCTGCCCAGCGCGAGAGCAGCGCCGAGGTGACGGAGAAGGCGTGCCAGTGCGCGGCGTCGATCACCACGTCGTAGCGGCCTCGCAGCCCGCGCAGGAAGCGCAGGTAGCCCAGCGGCCCGGCGCGCTTGTCGAAGCGGATCACGCGCAGGCGAGGCAGCCCTTCGGCCACGCGGGCGCGCCGCGCGGCGAGCAGCAGATCGACCTCGGTCCCTGGAAGCGCCGCCTGCAGCGCCCGCACCAGCGGGATGGTGAGCAGGGCATTGCCCACTCGATCGTCGGTGCGCACCACCAGCAGATTCCGGATTTGCGCCGGGCGCGCCGAGGGAAGCGGAAGGACTACCCGGGCAAGCCGCACCAGCAGACGCGCCGCGAGCCCGGGTGGCGGATCGAGGCGCGGATCGATCACGCCAACACTTCCGCGCAGGCCTCGGCCACGCGTTCCGCCTCGAGATCGCGCAGGCAGCGGTGATGTCCCAGCGGACAGCGCCGCGACCCGTGCGCGCTGCAGGGAGAGCAGGAGAGGCCGAGCGACACGGCGCGCTCGCGCGGGCCGAAGAGGTGCACGGTGGGGGAGGTGGGGCCGAATACGGCCACGGTCGGGATCCCCATCGCGCGCGCCGCGTGCACGAGGCCAGTGTCGCCCCCGACCGCGAGCGAAGAGAGGGAGAGGACCGCCAGCGCCTCTCCCACCGGGTTCCCGGTGGTGTCGATGCACCGTCCCGCGGCGCCCACCTCCTGCGCGAGCGGCCGTTCGCGCGGGCCGCCGACCAGGACAGGGCGGAAGCCTTCCTCCGCCAGCAGGCGAACCAGCGCCGCCACGCGCGGCGCGGGCCAGATCTTGGTCGCCCACTCCGACCCCAGACAGACGGCTGCGAACCTTTCCCCTGGCGGTCCCAAGACGGATTCCGCGGCCGCGAGCCATTCGGGGCGCGGCACGAGGCGCATGGGAGCGGGCTCTGCCCCGACCGCTCGCGCGAGATCGGCTTCCTGGAGGAGGAACGCCTCGTGCGGCGTCCACACACGCGTGGTGTAGAGGAGCGCTCCCGGCGCGCCTGCGAATCCAACGCGCTCGGGTATCCTTGCCAGCCGCGCGAGCAGCGCGGTGCGCAGCGAGCGGTGGGGCAGCATCGCCAACGCGTACTGCCGCGTGGCCAGCCGGGCGGCTACGCGGCGCAACCCCCGCAGCCCGCGATCGACGCCGCGCTTGTCGAAGACGTGGACGTGCCCCACGCCGGGGACGGCGCGCGCGATGTCCTTCGCTCGCGGCGCGACGCAGAGATCGATTTCCGCAGAGGGCCAGCGGGCTGAAAGCGCAGCCACCAGCGCGGAGGTGAAGACGGTGTCGCCCAGGTACGCGGTCTGGACGACGAGGATGCGCGTGGGGCCATGCGCCGCCAGTCGATCTGCCAGGGTCACGTCTGCAGCGGCTGCGCTTCGTCGATCAGCATGACGGGAATGTCGTCCTCGATGCGGTACACCAGGCGGCACGCCTTGCAGACGATCTGCTTCTGCTCCTCGCGGAACTCCAGCTCGCCCTTGCACTTCGGGCAAGCGAGGATCTCCTTGAGCTCGGGAGCGATGGCCATGGCGTGCTCCTATCACGAGAACCTGGATAACTCCCAAAGGCGCGCGTAGCGGCGAAATCCCTCGTACGCGCGCGACCACGCCATCGCCGCGCCGGCCGCGCCGTCGAGGAACCCTCCGCGCAGCAAGTAGCCGCGCACGAACCGCCAGAGCGGCCGCGCCGCCACGTCCCAGGCGCCCGCGCGCACGCCTTGCGCGTGCAGCATGCGCGCCGCCTGCTCGCCGTAGCGGTCCATCTTGCGCAGGCAGTCCTCCAGCGAATCGTAGGTGTGGTGGAGGATGGGCGCGTCGAGGCGGCCGATGGAGCCGGTGACGATGAGCTTCTCGTGGACGGCGCGCGCCGGGTCGTAGCGGCAGGCGTCGCGGCGGAAGAGGCGCACGTGGCGGTCGGGCCAGAAGCCGCCATGGCGCAGCCAGACGCCGCGGAAGTGGTTCTTGAAGGGGAGCGAGTATGCGCTGTGCGCGATGTGTGCCAGGTGTACACCCGGTACACATCGGGCCAACTCGGGCGAGGCGCGCTCGTCGGCGTCGATGGAGAGCACCCACTCGCCGCGCGCCTCGCCGCGCGCGTACTCGTGCTGGCGCGCGAAGTCGTCGAAGGGCCGCTCCAGGACCCGCGCTCCGGCCTCGGCCGCCACCTCCCGGGTCCGGTCGCGCGAGCCGCCGTCCACCACCAGGATCTCGTCGCAGAACCCGCGCACCGACGCGATGCAGTCGGGCAGGTCGCGCTCCTCGTCCTGCGCGACGATGGTGGCGGAGAGCCGCGTCACAAGAGCGACTTGAGCCTGGCGATGAAGGCGGTGGTCGAGTGGTCCTTGGGATCGCCGGCAATGACGGTGCGGCCGCCCCAGGTCGCGACCAGCGCGCGCTCCGGGACGCTCTCCTGCGTGTAGTCGGTGCCCTTGACGTGCAGGTCGGGCTTCAACGCCAGAAGGAGCGCCTCGGCGGTCTTCTCGTCGAAGAGCACCACCAGATCCACGCCCTTCACCGCGTCGACCAGCTCGGCGCGCTCGCGCTCGGGGAGGAGCGGCCGGCCCGGCCCCTTGGAGGCG
>DASRTX010000131.1:0-4665 GCA_035655715.1 Myxococcales bacterium
GGGGAGCTCGAGCTGCGCGACGAACCGCGGAGCCGGCGCGAACTGCGCGCGCACCAGCATGCGGTTCTCCTTCTCGCCCTCGAACTCCTCTCCCTCGCCGGACTCCTTGCTGAGGTGGCGGTCCTCCACGGCGACGCGGAGCGACTTGTTGGAGGGGCGGTCCAGCCCCAGGGTGAGCGCGGCCGGATCGCAGCCGCAGATCGAGCACGCGAAGGCGCGGCCCGCGAAGAAGATGATGGAAACGGCGAGGATGCCGGCGAACCGGCGAACGAACGGCAACATGGAACCTCCGGAAACCTGGAAAACGCGAGGGGTGAAGCAACGATGAGCCAGCGCGTGTTCAGGCGAGCGGAGGGGGTGTCGCGACCTCGATTGCGCGCCAGGGAGGCGCGGTGGGCTGCGCGGAGGTGATCCGGGCGGCGGTTGCGGGCGCCACAATCACCGTCGTGACGGGAGCCGTCATGGCGAGGACGGGCGCGAGGGTTGCGGGGGCATCGTCACTGCCGCAGGAGCGCGCGAAATCCTGTCCTTCCTCGATGGCGCGCGCTTTGCTGCAGGAGGGGCAGTGGCACTTCCGCTCGGTGTGACCGCCCGAGCAGCAACACGTCCGGACGGTCGCCAGCAGCGCAAACGACGGCACGACGACCTGTGCCGCCATCATCCACGCCAGCAATATCGCGCGCCGCCGCATCGGTCGCATGAATAACTCGCGAGGCCGAGCTTGTAAACCTCCAATTTCGCTGCGGTTGTTCACAGCCAGTCAGGATGTACGGCTGCGTAGGAATCCTCGCCGCCGCGGCACAGCGCAACCAGCTGGGAAACGCGCGGCAGCTCCGCCTTGATCCAATGCTGCGCCGCGCTCAGCTTGCCGCGGTAGAAGGGCTCGTCGCGCCGGCGCAGCCCTTCGCGCGCCGCGGCGGCCTGCAGCAGCCATTGCCAGGCAATGACCACGATGGAGAACAGCTCCATGTAGTCCCAGGCGTGGAGCATCATGCCGTCCCGGTCGCCGGCCATCCCCTTGCCTGCCAGCTCCAGGGTCAGGGCACGCACCTCGGCGAGGGCGCTGCGCAGCGCGTCGATCCACTCCGGCTCGACGCCTGCCGCCCGAGCGCGCGAGAGGGTGGACTCCACCTCGGCGCCCAGCGCCAGAAGCGCCGCGCCGCCCTCCGCCACCATCTTGCGGCCCAACAGATCCAGGCTCTGGATGCCGCTGGTCCCCTCGTGGATGCTGTTGAGCTTCTGGTCGCGCAGCCAGGCCTCGGGCAAATATTCGCTGGTGTAGCCGTACCCGCCGTGTACCTGGACCGAGAGCACGTTGGCCTCGAAGCCGCGCTCGGCAGGAAAGGTCTTGGCCACCGGCGTGAGCAGGTCGAGCAGGAGCCGCGATCGGTTCCGTTCGGCCTCGTCGGTGGCGTGTCGGGCGAGATCCGCATAGCGGGCGCAAGCGACCAGAAGCGAAAGCCCGCCCTCGACGATGCACTTCTGCTTCAGCAGCATGCGGCGGACGTCGGCGTGCTCGACGATGGGCACTTGCGGAGATGCCGGATCGCGGGCTGCCAGCGGCCGGCCCTGCGGCCGCGTCCGCGCGTACTCCAGCGCCTCGAAGTACGCGGCCGAGGCGGTGGAGACCGCGTTGAGCCCGACCATCAGCCGCGCCTCGTTCATCATCTGGAACATGTAGGCGATGCCGCGGTGGGGCTCTCCGACCAGCCATCCCCGGCAATCGCCGCGCTCGCCGAAGTTGAGCGCGATGGAGGGGAGCCCGCGCCAGCCCATCTTGTGGAAGACGCCCGCGCAGGTGCAGTCGTTGTCGCTTCCGTCGGGCCGCTTCTTGGGGATGGCGAACAGCGAGACGCCCTTGATCCCGGCGGGCGCGCCCTCGATGCGCGCCAATGTGAGGTGGACGATGTTCGCGGTGACGTCCTGGTCGCCGCCGGAGATGAAGACCTTGTTGCCGTCGATGGCAAAGGTGCCGTCTGCGCGCGGCCGCGCCCGCGTGCGCACGTCGGCCAGGCTGGACCCCGCATGCGGCTCGGTCAGCGCCATGGTGCCCGACCACTCGCCCGCGTACATGCGCGCCATGAACTCGCGCTTGACGAAGTCGTCGCCGAAGGCCTCGATCAGGTGCGCCGCACCCTGGGTCAGCCCGAGGTAGCCGAACGCCGCGCCGTTGGCGGCCATGCAGTAGTGCGACGCGAGCACCGCCACCGACGCGGGCAGGTCTTGCCCGCCCACCTCGTCGGGCCGCGTGGCGGTGGCGAGCCCCAGCTCGAAGAGGCGGGGCCAGATCTCGCGCATGGCCGGATGGACGCGGACCTGTCCACCGGTGAGGCGCGGGGGCGCCTCGTCCATCGGCTTGAAGGCGGGGAAGAGCACCTCGCGCGCCAGCTTGCGGGCGCTGTCCAGGTAGAGCTCGAAGGTCTCCCGGGAGTGGGCGGCGAAGGCGGGGAGGGCGCAGAGCGCGCCCAGGTCGAGCACCTCGTCGAGCAGGAAGGAGACGTTGCGATCGGAGACCAGTGGGTTCGCCATGCCGCGCCGAGGATACCAAGACGTGAGCGGAAGTGGGCGCGCCGGCCCGCGCACAATGTGGCGTGGCCTCGTCCCGCTCCTCTGTGGTCTGTGAAGGTCACTGCAAAGGAGCCAAATCATGAAGCGCATCGCCCTCATCGCCATCATCGCTGCCGCCTGCGGCGGCCACACTTCCAACGCAACCGATCAGAATCGCGCCGGAACCGGGACGGGGACGCTCTCCGTCGTCGCCGACGTCAACGCCTCGAGCACCACCGCGGCGTCGCTGACCAGCTTCACGGTCACCGTGAAGGACGGCCTCGGTCAGAACGTGTCGGGCGCGACCGTCACCATCCACAACGATCAGCTGGGCGACGTGCCGCTGGTCGAGGCCACCGCCGGCTCGGGTCGATACACCAATTCGAAGGACTCGGTCGGGACCAGCCCCTTCACCCTGAGCGTGGTGAGCGCGAAGGGCAACGTGCAGGGCGTGGTGGTCGGCAATCCCGGCGCGCACACCGTGAACGCGCCCATCGCCAACGCGACCGTGCCCGCCAACACCGCCCTCGACGTGAGCTGGACCACGCCCAGCACCGCCAAGTCGGCGACCATCAGCACGCGCGGCTTCACCGCGCAGGCGCCCGACACCGGCGCGTACACCATCCCCGCCACCAACAACACGGTGCAGAACAACCAGCACCTGGACATCTCCCGCTTCAACGAGGTGGACATCGCCGGCGCCTTCTCGGGCTCGCGCATGCGGGTGACGTACACGGCTTCCGTGAACCCCTACACGGTGCAGTAGCTGCGCCTCGAAGTCAGAGCACTCCGGCGGATCGGAGTGCTCTGACTTCGGCCTGGGTCATCCCCAACAGGCTGGTCAGGATCTCCTCGGTATGCGCGCCCAGCGCCGGCGCCGGAGCCTGATCGGTCATCCCTTCCAGCCGCAGCGGCGAACGCACCATCGGCACCCCGGCGGTTTCGATGCGGAGGCCGCGCTCGACCACTTGGGGATCGGCGAAAACCTGGTGGAGATCGTTGATCGGGCCGCAGGGGACCGTGGCGGCTTCCAGGGCGGCAACCCACTCGCTGGTGGTCCTTGCGGCGACGATGGTCGCGAGCAGCGGCTCCAGCACGCCGCGGTTCTGCACCCGTGCAGCGTTGGTGGCAAAGCGCGCGTCCGTTCCCAACTCCGGCCGGCCGGCCACCTCGCAGAACCGGCTGAACTGACCGTCGTTGCCCGCGGCCAGCACCATGTGCCCGTCGGCGGTGGCGAAGGCGCGGTACGGCACGATGCTGGGATGCGCGTTGCCCATGCGCGTGGGCGCCTCGCCCGTGACCAGGAAGCTCTGCGCCTGGTTGGCGAGCATCGCCACCTGGACGTCCAGGAGCGAGAGATCGATGTGCTGCCCGCGGCCGGTCCGCTCGCGCTGCGACACCGCCGCGAGGATTGCGGTGGCGGCGTACATGCCGGTGAGGATGTCGGTGATGGCCACGCCCACCTTCATCGGCTCGCCGCCGGGCTCGCCGGTCAGGCTCATCAGCCCGCCCATCCCCTGGAGCAGGAAGTCGTAGCCGGCGCGATCGCGGTAGGGCCCGGTCTGACCGAAGCCCGTGATCGAGCAGTACACCAGCCGCGGGTCGAGCGCCGACAGCCGCGCGTGATCGAGGCCGTACTTCGCCAGCGCTCCGGCCTTGTAGTTCTCCACCAGCACGTCGGAGCGCGCCGCCAGCCGGCGCACGATCTCCTGGCCCTCGGCGCGCGCCAGATCCACGGTGACCGATTTCTTTCCCCGGTTGCAGCTGAGGAAGTACGCCGACTCCTCGCCCAGCCAGGGCGGCCCCCACCCGCGGGTGTCGTCGCCCGAGCCGGGGCGCTCCACCTTGACGACCTCGGCGCCCAGGTCGGCGAGCATCTGCGTAGCCCAGGGACCCGCCAGCACCCTGCTGAGGTCGAGCACGCGCAGGTGCGAGAGCGGCTTCATCCGGCGCCATGATAGACCGTGCGCATGGCCACAGACACACTGGATGTGGAGCAGTTGATCGGCTGGGACTACCTGCTCAACGACGACGAGCGGCTGGTGCGCGCCAACGTGCGTCGGTTCGTGCAGGAGCGGTGCATGCCCCGCATCGTCGCGGACTACGAGGCGGGCAAGT
>DASRTX010000132.1:0-3775 GCA_035655715.1 Myxococcales bacterium
GCCGCCTCGCAGCGCGCCAAGCCCTTCGAGCGCCTGATTGCCTTCAATCCGCCGATGGCGATGGGTGGCGGCGCCGAGCGCAACGCGGTGCCGCTCTACGACTTCCAGTCGATGCACATCACCTGCCATCGGCTGCTGACCATGCCGATTCGCACCTCGGCGCTGCGGACGCTGGGGGCCTTCGCCAACATCTTCGCCATCGAGTCCTTCATGGACGAGCTCGCCACCGCGGCCGGTCTCGACCCGGTGGAGTTCCGCCTCCGCCATCTCGTCGATCCCCGCGCCAAGGCGGTGATCGAGGCGGTGGCGTCCAAGTCGGGCTGGCGGGCCGGGCAGCCCGGCGATGGACGGCGCGGCCGCGGAATCGGATTCGCCAAGTACAAGAACCTGGCCGCCTACGTCGCGGTGGTGGCCGAGGTGGAGGTCGATCGCGCGACGGGCGCCATCAAGGTCCCGCGCGCCTGGGCGGCGGCCGACGCGGGTTTGATCGTCAACCCCGATGGGCTCGTCAACCAGATCGAGGGCGGCATCATTCAATCCACCAGCTGGTCGCTGCGCGAGTCCATCGCGTACGATGGCACGCGCATGTTGACCCGCTCCTGGGCCGACTACCCGATCCTGCGCATGACGGAGGTTCCCTCCGTGGAGGTGACGCTCATCGATCGCCCCGAGGAGCGATCGGTGGGGGCGGGCGAGTCGTCCCAGGGGCCGGCGGTGGCCGCCATCGCCAACGCGGTGGCCCACGCCACCGGCCGGCGGATCCGCGACTTGCCGTTCACGCCGGAGCGCGTGAAGTCGGCGCAGACCTAGGCCATCGAGCCGGCGGGTGGGAATGTCGGTCTGACCCTGACCGGACCCCGGGGATGGGGCGGGGCCGCATTGAGTGCCTTGGCCGACGGCTCCTCATTCCTCGGATTGCAGGACAAGGCAGGCAAGAGGCTACGAGAGGACGTCGATTCGCGCACGGTGGCCCGGCGCGGAGGCGAGTTTCTCGTCGGCCGTGACGAGGGGGGCCTCGAGGAGCTCCGCAAGCGCGACGTAGGCGGCGTCGTAGCCGGTGAGGTTCGCACGCAGCTCCCACATGCGCGGCAAGAGCGGCACGTGCGTGTATCGGTGGAGGGGCAAGTCCGCCAGGTCGGCGAGCGCCGAGCGGGCCCGGGCGTTGGATACCTCTCCGGCACGCCGGTAGCGGCGGAGGACGTGTAGCACGTCGACGTCGAGCAACTCGGGAGCGATGAGGCGCTCCGTTCCTCCCGAGAGCGCTTTCCGCCAGCTTGCGCCTCTTTCCGTTCCCAGCAGGAGCTCGATGACCGCCGACGCGTCGACGACGATCACGGCGCGTCGCGCTCCGCGCGGACTGCCCGGGCAGGGCTCTCGCCTGGCTGCACGCTTTCGCGGTGCGAGATCCGCTCCAGGATCTCGTCGAGCGACGGACGCTCGGCCACCGCTCGCAGCTCGCGGAGCAGGAATTCGGACAGGCTCATCCCTGCCTTCGCGGCACGAGCGCGCAGGACGGCGTGCAGCCGATCGGGAACGTCACGGATCTGCACCATCTTGGACATGTGTGTAGCATGACGAACATGCGTAGCGCATGTCAAGGCGATCTCCTGCTCGTTCTAGCCCGGGCGCCGCGTTGACGCTCCTAGCGACTCCCGGACGCTGCGGCCGGCGCGGGCTTCGCCCGCCTCCACACCACCTGCGCAGTGCCCGTGCCGACCGATGGCATGGGGTTGATGGCGTGCATCTCGTCGTCTTGGATCTGCACGATGCGCTTCTGGTCGCTGCCGCTCCAGTTGGGATAGGTGGCGCTGTCCACGTGCAGCACCAGGGCCTTGTCGCCCTCGTTCACCGTCCAGGTGCCGAAGTAGCCGATGCCGCCCTGGACGGCCGCGGCATTCTCCTCCGGCGTTCCCTTCATGCGGTTGTTGGAGGCAAACTTCGCCACGTCGCCGCGCGTGATCACCACCGTGAAGTGCCCGTCGGCGCCGAGGATCATCGAGCCCTTGGGGTGCGGTCCGAAGACCTCCAGCTTGTTGCCGCCTCCCTCGAACGTGTCGGCCACGATGGTCCAGGTGCCGACCAGCTGCTGCTTGAGCGTCTTCGCCGGGCCGGCGGCCCGCGCCGCAACCGAGACGGCGAGTGCGGCCAGCGCTAGCTTGTGGTTCATGGTCTCTCCTACTTGCCGGCGGTCTCGGCGTGCTTCTTCACCATCGCCTCCGCGTCCTTCCACACGCTGCGGTCGACGAGCTTGTCGTAGGCCACCGGCGTCTTGCCGGGCTTGATGCTCCCGAGCTCCTTCTCCACCGTCACCACCGACTCCAGATTCTCCCGCGGCAGGCCGTCCTGCCCCACCGGCCACAGCCCCATCTTCACCAGGCGCGGCAGCGCCTCCTTGGCGATCTTCTCGCTGCGCCCGGTCATCCGCGCCGCGATGGGCGCGACGCGGGCGACGTTGGCCGGGTCCACGGTGAACCGGGTGGCATCGATGATGGCGGCGAGCATGCGCACGTAGGCGTCGCGCTTCTGGCCCAGCCGCGCGCGGGTGGTCACCAGCGAGAGGTAGTGGCTGCGCTGGTTGACGTCCTGGAACGACTGGACGACGGTGAGTGGCCGTCCCAGCTGCTCCTCCAGCACCGGCACGTCGTCGAGGTGGAGCACGCCGAGCTTGAGCTGCCCGGCCACCATGGCCGCGCCGACGTTGGTGCTCATTGCCACCAGCTTCACCCGGTCGAGCTTCAGCCCGCAGGGCCGTATCAGCTGCTCCAGCGCGGCGGCTCGCGCCCCGCCGATGGAGTCGACGCCCACCGACTGGCCGTCCACGTCCTTGCACTTGGCCAGCGCGGCGTCCGTGGAGCCGAGCAGCCAGTCGGGATTCTGCATCCCGTAGAAAGCCACCAGATCCACGCCGCCGTTGGAGATCATCCTCACCACCACCGGCGTGGGCGAGAGCGAGATGTCGATGTCCCCCGCCACCACGGCCTGCGCGGCGGCGGCGCCGGAGTCGAAGGTGCGCACGTCGACGTCGACGCCGTACTTCTTGAAGAAGCCCTCGTCGCGGGCCACGTAGGTGACCACGCTTCCGAACACCGGTGGCACGCCCGGCATCGCTACCTTGAGCTTCTCCTCGGCTCCGGCGCCCAGGGCTGCCGCCATCAGCGTCATCGCCAGCAGCCGCCGGATCGTCCTTGCGGTCGTCATTTGCGCACCTCCAGCCCGTCGCTGACCGGCACGTTCTCGGGCCGCAGCGGCAGGTGCGCCGCCTTGGCCTCCAGCTCCAGCAGCGCGGCGAAATCGCAATCGACGTAACCGTTGCCGATCAACCCCTGAACGATCTCGCGCACCGCCGCCGCCAGCGGCATGGGCACCTCCAGACTGCGCGCGGCGGCAAGGCCCAGGTCGAGGTCCTTGCGCAGCAGCACCGGCGTGAAGGTGGGCGCGAAGTCGAGGTTGACGAAGGCCGGCGTCTTGTAGCGCGTGAAGGTGGAGCCGAGGACGCTCTTGTTGATGAAGTCGAGGAAGGCGTGGCGCGGCACGCCCGCCTTCTCCGCCAGCACGGTGATCTCCGCCAGCGACTGCGCGATCACGCCGAGGAAGACGTTGTGGCAGATCTTCACTGTGCGGGCGAGCTCGCCCTCGCCGACGTAGCTCACGCCCTCGCCCAATGCCTCCAGGTAAGGCAGCGCTTCGTCGAAGGCGGCGCGCGAGCCCGACACCACCAGGCTGAGCCGGCCGGCCTTCACCACCTTGCCGTTGCCGCTCACCGGCGCTGCCAGCA
>DASRTX010000133.1:0-5382 GCA_035655715.1 Myxococcales bacterium
CGCCTGCGCCGACATGTTCCAGGACGGGTTCAGCGTCGGCCGCAGCGTGAACTCGGGAAGCTCGTTCCAGAAAGTGATGCGCCTGCCGGAGCTGCAGGGACCGCTGACGTGCGCGCCGGTGCAGACCGCGTGCGCAGCGCACTGGGCACGGATCCAGCAGGTCTTCGCAGCGGACGCCGGCACGAATTCCGATGGGGGGACGACCCCTCCTGCGAAGGGCGGCGGAAGCTGCGCGAGCGTGAACGTCGGCGCGCTGGGAGTGCTCGCGCTCCTTGCGCTCGCTCTGGGCAGGAAAGCGCGTTGATGGCGGAGGAGGCAGGATTCGAACCTGCGAGCCCTTGCGGGCCAGCGGTTTTCAAGACCGCCGCCTTCAGCCACTCGGCCACTCCTCCAAAGGCGAGGCGCAGGTTAACCGAGCGAGCCGTTCGGGTCGATGGGGAACAATGGTGGTCGCTTCACTTCGCCGCAGGTCGTTCCACCGATTGTCGCAGTCGGAGGTTCGCGATGCGCGATGCCACGGGCATTCCCCTCGGCGTCTTCCTGGTTGTCGCCGGTAGCATCAGCGAGCGGGCGGCGGCAGCCGAGCAATCGGACGGCGCCGCGACCGAGGCTGTCCCGCATCGCCTCTCTGCCGGCGTCCGCTTCGGATTCGTGCCCCCCATCTTCGCCGTCGCGGAGTTGCTTGCGCGTCCCATCCCGCAGCTCGGGTTGGGGATCTTCGGCATGGCCATCCCGGACAAGCGGTCCATCGGCGGCGAGGTGATGCTGGAGACGCGGCCCGACGGCATCTCCACGCCGTATTTCCAACTCGCATACCTCTACTATCGCGACCGCACACCGCGGGACGAGCGAGCCCAGGTGGCCTACGCCACGGCCGGCTACATCTGGAGGACGAGAGTGGGACCGGAGTTCCAGCTCGGCGCGGGCGCCCTGTTCATCGTCTCCGATCAACTCCCGCAGTGCACCGAGTTCTGCTTCTCGGACCTGTTCCCCAAGATCCTACCCACCGTGGACATGGCGTTGCGTTTCAACCTGTTCTGACGTTCAGGGAAATTCCTTTCCATTTGCGTTGCTCGCGCCCATCGACCCCGCCGTCGAGCGCTATCGCCATCCCGGGCAACCTCTATCCCAAGGAATCCTGCTTCCGGCTCCTCGGAAACCTCGAGGGAGCGGCCGCTGGAAAAGCCCGACCTCGCAGTGCCGTCGCGCGAGCTGAACCCCAGCCCGACGGCCGCTCGCCCGCCTCCGGGCAACGTCGCATTGCCGACAAACCGGCCCCTGCCCAAGGTTGAGGCAACCAGGGAGGGGCACGTGACCATCCACCCCATCGAGAGTGGCATCCATCCCGCCGTCGTGGAGGCAGAAGACGGCGAGCTGCGCATCGGTCCCGCTCCACAGGCGCCGATCGAGCTCTCGCTCGTCATCCCCACCCGCAACGAGGCGAAGAACCTCCCGGATCTCCTCGAGCGGCTCTGCTCCGTGCTCGATGCGCAGGTTCCCGGCGCCTACGAGCTGATCGTGGTGGACGACGACAGCCCGGACCAGACCTGGGCGGTGGCGTTGCGAATGGCGGAGCGATACCCCGCAGTGCGGGTGATGCGAAGGCGCGGCGAACGCGGCCTCTCCACTGCCGTGGTGCGCGGCTGGCAGGCTGCGCGAGGCAAGGTGCTGGGAGTGATCGACGCCGACCTGCAGCATCCGCCGGAGACGGTGGGAGAGCTTTGGGAGGAGATGGCGCGCGGCGCGGACCTGGCGGTGGGCAGCCGCCACGCCACCGGGGGCGGCGTGAGCGACTGGAGCGCGCTGCGCCGCGCGCTCTCCCGCGGCGCCCAGCTCTTGGGGTTGTGCCTGCTCCCCTCGGTGGTGGGGCGCGTCTCCGATCCGATGAGCGGGTACTTCATGGTGCGCCGCAGCGCCATCGAGGGCGCCGCGCTCTCGCCGCTGGGCTACAAGATCCTCGTCGAGGTGTTGGGCCGCGGCCGCATCGGCCGCATCGCCGAGGTGGGCTACGTCTTCCGCGAGCGGTCGGCCGGCGAAAGCAAGGTCACCGCGCGGCTCTATCTCCAATACCTGCGCCACCTGATCCGGCTGCGGCTGGCGCTCCTGCCGGCGCGCTTCCCCAAGTTCGCTGTCGTCGGCCTTTCCGGCGTGCTGGTGGACATGGGCTGCCTCTTCCTGCTCAAGGACCGCCTCGGCTGGGCGCTCACGCCGGCCAAGCTGGTGGCCGCCGAGTTGGCCATCCTCAGCAACTTCCTCTGGAACGATCTCTGGACCTTCGGCGATCTCGCGCGCGAGCAGGGATACGGGCGCGCGCGCCTGAAGCGCCTGGCAAGGTTCAACGCCATCTGCGCGGCGGGGCTCGTCTTGAGCGTCGGGCTGCTGGCGATGCAGGTGGCCGTGCTCGGGCTCAATCCCTACCTCGCCAACGGCATCGCCATCGCCGTCACCACCGGCTGGAACTTCTGGATGAACAAGATCTTCAGCTGGACGCCCGCTGCGAAGCTCGCGGCGCCGGCCGCTCAGCGGCGCGCCGTGGGCGCATAGAGCGACCAGCGACCCGCCTGCGAGACCAGCCCGAATCCCGCCGGCTGCGGGCCGGGCTCGCGCACCAGCACGTAGTCCTCGTCGGAGGTGGCGTAGGCCAGGTCAAGCTCGTGCGGCTTCAGCTCCCAGCTGCGGCGCAGCGGCACGGGCTCCGTTCCCTCGCGGTAGCGCACCGGCGTCCAGGGCGTTTCGGCGAAGTTGTAGCGGGCGCGGCCGCCGCGCTGCAGCTCATAGTAGGCGGCGAAGTGCAGGTAGGACTGGAACTGCATCACCCGGCTGGCGGTGGAATCGATGATGGCGATCAGCCGCTTGCCCGGCTCCGCGGCGCGCAACACCTGCGACAGCTCGCTGATCTGCGCCTCGCGATCGAAGGCCCGGTAGGACGCGGCGACCTTCGCCGAATACACCACCACCAGCGCGGCGACCGCTCCCAGCACGACCGAGGTCGCGCGGCGGGGCGCGATCACGGGGGAGGCGATGACCAGGAGCACGAGGAAAGGCAGCGCGCGCAGGTGGATGTAGCCCATGTAGCCCATGTCGAAGGGCGAGATCATGTAGGCCGCTAGCGTCAGCAGCGCCAGCAGCGGAACGCGCCACGCGCGCCCGAGGCGCGGCCGGGGCGACATCGCCACCAGGGCCACGAAGAGGGTCACGAGCCCGAGCGCGACGAGCTCGTCGGCCATCCCGGCGAGCACGTTGCCGTAGCGGAGCAGGTCCAGGATCTGCAGCCGCAGCCCCAGCCAGTGAGGCGGCGTCTTGCCCACCGCGCCGGCGCCGTCGCGCGAGGCAAGCGCCTGCGCTGCCCAGGCAACCAGAAGGAGGAGCGCGGGAACATAGGGCAAGAGCGCCCGCGCCATCTGCCGGGGCGTGCGTCCCGAGGTGGCCGCGAGGACCACCGCCGCCGCCAGCGCGAAGGCGAGCGCGCTGGGGTGCAGCCAGAGCAGCAGGGCCCCGCCCAGCGCGAGCACCAAGGCGCGCCGCCGCGAAGGCTCGCGCAGCTCGCGCTCGGTGAGCGCCACCAGCGCGATGGCCACCGGCACCGACTCCACGAAGTTGAAGAAGCCGAGGTACAACACCGAGCAGTGCAGCGTCGCGGGCGCGAAGACCGCCAGCCTGCGATCGCGCTCGAACACGCCGAGGAACATCCAGAACGCCGCCGACCAGGCCACCGCGATCAGCGAGAGCATGACGCGTAGTGCGGCATCGGGACCCGTCAGCCTGGCGATGGCGGCGGCGGGAAGATAGAAGCCCAGGTACTGCAGGCGGTGCAGGTCGATCTGGAACCAGCGGTCGAAGGCGAATCCGGGCGTGTGGTAGTCGGCCAGCACCCGCACCGCGGCGAGGTGCTGCGGAGCGTCCTGGTAGGGCAACAGCTCGCTCGCCCAGAACGGAACGACGGCCGCCGCAGTCGCGACCGCGACCACCAGCGCCCAGACCGCTTCCAGGGGGACAGCGACGGGCCGGGGCAGCGCCACGGCCACCGCCCGGGCCTCCGATGGTATCCGTGACGAATCTCCGGCTTCCGCCATGGGAAGCAGGGTTCGCACCGGTCGCCGGCCAGGCAAGCGGACCGACTACTTACTCGCTACCCGGATCGTCTTGATGACGACATTTTCCATCGGCACGTCGCTCAGCGGCATCCCGTCCGAGCTGGGTTTCGACCCCGTCTTCACGCCCTCGATCTTGCGCACGACGTCCATGCCGGACACCACCTTGCCGAACACCGCGTACCCCGGCGGCCGGTCGAGGAAGCTGTTGTCGTGCGTGTCGATGAAGAACTGGTCGGTGGCGCTGTTTGGATCGTTGGTGCGCGCCATGGCGATGGCGCCGGGAACGTTCTTGAGGCCGTTGCCCGACTCGTTCTGGATGGGCGGATAGGTGGCGCCCTTCTGGTGGAGCTTGTCGTCGAATCCGCCGCCCTGGATCATGAAGCCCTTGATCACCCGGTGGAAGACGGTGCCGTCGTAGTGCTTCTCCTTCACGTACTTGAGGAAGTTGGCCACGGTTGCCGGGGCTTTCTTCTCGTCGAGCTGCACCTTGACGTTGCCCAGGTTGGTGCTGATGACCACGAGGACCGCGAGGATCATGGCGTGAGCCGCTCCATTCCGCCCATGTAGGGACGAATCGCTTCGGGCAGGATGACGCTGCCGTCGGCTTGTTGACCGTTCTCCAGGATTGCCACCACGGTGCGCCCCACCGCGAGGCCGCTGCCGTTGAGCGTGGCAGCGTAGCGCGGCTTCTCGCCTTGCGCGGGGCGGAAGCGGATCTGCGCGCGCCGCGCCTGGAACTCGCCAAAGGTGGAGCAGGAGCTGATCTCCCGGTACGCGCCCTGACCCGGCAGCCACACCTCCAGGTCGTACGTCTTTTCCGAGGAGAAGCCGATGTCGGCGGTGCAGAGCAGCACCACGCGGTGGTGCAGGCCCAGCTTCTGCAGCGGCGCCTGCGCGTCCTGGACCAACTGCTCGAGCGCGGCCTGCGCGTTGTCCGGCTTCTCGAAGCGGACCAGCTCCACCTTGTGGAACTGGTGCTGGCGGATGATGCCCCTGGTGTCCTTGCCGTAGCTTCCCGCCTCGCTGCGGAAGCAGGGCGAGAAGGCGCAGTAGCGGACCGGGAGCTGCGCGCCGTCGAGGATCTCGTCGCGGTGGTAGTTGGTCACCGGCACCTCCGCGGTGGAGATCAAGTAGTGCCCCGAGGTGGTCTTGAAGAGATCCTCCTCGAACTTGGGCAGCTGGCCGGTGCCCCGCATCGAGTCGGCGTTGACCAGATACGGCGGGAGCAGTTCCAGGTAGCCGCGCTCGCGGGCCGAGTCGAGGAAGAACTGCACCACCGCCAGCTCCA
>DASRTX010000134.1:0-2829 GCA_035655715.1 Myxococcales bacterium
GCTCAGGCTGCGCACGGCGCCCCTGTGGGGTCTCCGCACCCACCCCGTGTTCATGCACGACGGCGGCTCGGCGACGATCTCCGACGCCATCCAGCGGCATGCCGGCGAGGCGCAGGGGGCTCTCGCCAGCTTCAATGGGTTGAGCACCACGCAGCAAAACCAGATCCTCACCTACCTGAATTCGCTGTGAGAGGTTGACCCCGGGCGGCGCGTCTTCGCCCGCCCGGGATTTGAATCCATACCGTCGCCCACATCTTTGACCGCCCTTCCAGGGCGGTTCCCCAATCTCAGAGGTCAGGAGGTGAGGGCTGGGGTGAGGGGAATCCAGAATTCCAGTCGTTACGACAGTTGGACAATCCGTTGCTCCTCGATTTCCAGAGAGACTCTCCCTTTCACTCTGAGGGTCCAGGTTGCAGCGGATACGACCCCTGAAATCCCGGAAGGAGGTTCATGGCTATGCCACACCTGGCACGCCGTTCTGTCTTGTCTCTGGTCATCCCGTTATCCCTTCTCGCCTGTGCCGTCACCACCCTGCCCGCGGGGGCCGCGGCCCATCTGGCGGCCCTCAAGCCGGCCAAGGCCCAGACGGGGCGCTTCACAGTCTTCGAGAGCGGTCAGGTCCGCCCCCTGGCGCTATCGCCGTCGGGCAAGTTTCTTTTCGCGGCCAATACGCCGGACAACCGGCTCGAGGTCTTTCGCGTCGACAACCACGGCCTGAGGCATCAGGCTTCCATTCCCGTCGGCCTCGAGCCGGTGGCCGTGGCGGCGCGCAACGACAACGAGGTCTGGGTCGTCAATCACCTTTCTGACAGCGTCAGCGTGGTCACGTTGACCCAGGACGGAAAGAGCGGCCGCGTCGTGCGCACCCTATTGGTGGGCGATGAGCCGCGCGACATCGTCTTCGGCGGGCCGGGGAAGAGCCGCGCATTTATCACCACCGCCCACCGCGGCCAGAACGTTCCGTACGATCCCCAGCTCACCACTCCCGGCGTGGGCCGGGCGGACGTCTGGGTCTTCGACGCGGATCATCTCGGCATCACGCTCGCGGGCACGCCGCTCACCATCGTCACCCTGTTCAGCGACACGCCGCGCGCCCTGGCGGTGAGCCCGGACGGCAGCAAGGTCTACGCGGCGGCGTTCCACTCCGGGAACCGCACCACGACCATCCACGAGACTCTGGTCCCGGACGGCGGCCAAGCCGCGGGGGGCGTGCCCGGTCCCAACACCAACGCCGACGGCGTGCCGCGGCCGGAGGTGGGGATCATCGTCAAATTCAACGGCACCCACTGGGTCGATGAGATCAATCGGGTCTGGGACGACAAGGTCCGTTTCTCCCTGCCCGACAAGGACGTCTTCGTGCTCAACGCGAACGCCAATCCGCCGGCGCAGGTCGCCGGCACCGCCGGGTATTACAAGGGCGTCGGCACCATCCTCAACAACATGGTGGTGAACCCGGTGAGCGGAAAAGTTTATGTATCGAACACCGAGGCGGGGAACGACAAGAGCTTCGAGGGGCCCGGCACCTTCGCCGGCCACAGCCTGCGCGGTCATCTCCACGAAAGCCGGATCACCGTCCTCGGCCCCGGGGGCAGTGTCGCTCCGCGGCACCTGAATAAACACATCAATTACGCCGCCTGCTGTGACACGATCCCGAACCCCGAGAACGACAAGAGCCTCGCGCTGCCGCAGCAGATGGCGGTAACCAGCGACGGCCGGACGCTGTACGTCGCGACGCTCGGCACCTCCAAGATCGGCGTCTTCGACACCACCGCGCTGGAGAACGATACGTTCACGCCGAGCACGTCGGATCAGATCAAGGTGTCCGGCGGCGGCCTCACCGGTCTCGTGCTCCAGGAGGACAAGCACCGCCTCTACACGCTGACCCGCTTCGACAACTCGATCGCCATCATCGATACGGTTTCCGGTGGGGAGATCGACCACGTCGCCATGTACAATCCCGAGCCGCCGAGCGTGGTGGCCGGGCGTCCGTTCCTCTACGACACGTCGTTCTCTTCGAGCCACGGGGATTCGTCGTGCGCCAGTTGCCACGTCAACGGCGATTTCGACAGCCTGGCCTGGAACCTCGGCAATCCGGACGGCGTGGTGCAGCCGATTCCGGGGCCGTTCGAGCTTCCGCCGTCGGCGTTCGGGCTGACGGACACCCATCACCCCATGAAGGGACCCATGACCACGCAGAGCCTGCGCGGCATGGCGAACCATGGGCCGATGCACTGGCGCGGCGACCGCACCGGCGGCAACGACAACCCGAGCGCGCAGCCGGACAGCGGCACGTTCGACGAGGTGGCGGGCTTCAAGAAGTTCCAGGGGGCCTTCCCCAACCTTCTGGGGCGCAGCGGACCGATCGATGACACGGCCATGGAGAAGTTCGCCGCCTTCATCCTTCAGGTCACGTATCCGCCCAATCCGGTCCGCATGCTCTCCAACCATCTCACACCGGACCAGCAGGCGGGGAAGGATTTCTTCTTCAACAGCGTGTCCGACGCCAGCATCAAAGGCACCTGCGAGTCGTGCCACCGGCTCGATCGCAACGCCAACGTGGACCAGGGCGTGGCCGCTCCAGGCTTCTTCGGCACCGACGGCCGCTATACCTTCGATGGCGGAGTGGAGGGATTCAAAACGCCCCACCTCCGCAACCAGTACCAGAAGGTCGGCATGTTCGGGATGCCGAACAATCCGGTCAATCCCGGCAGCGACGCCTTCCTGGGCGATCAGTTCCGCGGCTTCGGTTTCAACCACGACGGCAGCATTCCGACGGTCTTCCGTTTCAACAGCGTCACCACCAACGGGGGGGGATTCGACCAGTCTCCG
>DASRTX010000135.1:0-2799 GCA_035655715.1 Myxococcales bacterium
GACTGGACCCGACGGGCCACCTTGTAGTGGCGGTCGCCGACGATCTGCGGATCGAGGATGCGGCTGGTGGAGTCCAGCGGGTCCACTGCCGGATAGATGCCGATCTCGGTCAGGCCGCGGGAGAGCACGGTGGTGGCGTCGAGGTGGGCGAACGCCGTCGCCGGCGCCGGATCGGTGAGGTCGTCCGCCGGCACGTAGATGGCCTGCACCGAGGTGATGGCGCCCTTCTTGGTGGAAGTGATGCGCTCTTGAAGGCCGCCCATCTCGGTGGAAAGCGTCGGCTGGTATCCGACGGCGCTGGGGATGCGCCCGAGGAGGGCGGAGACCTCCGAGCCGGCCTGGGTGAAGCGGAAGATGTTGTCGATGAAGAGGAGCATGTCCTTGCCCTCTTCGTCGCGGAAGTACTCGGCGATGGCCAGCGCGCTGAGCGCCACGCGGGCGCGCGCACCGGGCGGCTCGTTCATCTGGCCGTAGACGAGCACGGCGAGGCTCTTCTCCAGATCGTGCGTCTTGATGACCGCGTTCTCCCCGCCCTCCTGGAACTCCATGTAGAGGTCGTTGCCTTCGCGGGTTCGCTCGCCCACGCCGGCGAAGACGGAGAAGCCGCCGCGCTGCTTGGCGACGTTGTTGATCAGCTCCTGCAGGAGCACCGTCTTTCCCACGCCTGCGCCGCCGAAGAGGCCGATCTTGCCGCCGCGCAGGTAGGGCGCGAGCAGGTCGATGACCTTGATGCCCGTCTCGAAGGGCACCATGCGCACGTCCTGCTCCTGGAAGTCGGGCGGGGCGCGATGGATGGGAAGCCGGCGCTTGGCGTTGACCGGGCCCTTCTCGTCCACCGGGTCGCCCACCACGTTGAGGATCCGGCCCAGCACCTCCTTGCCCACCGGCACCGTGATGGGACCGCCGGTGCTCTTCACCGGCTGGCCGCGCACCAGGCCGTCGGTGGAGTCCATGGCGATGCACCGCGCCGTGTTCTCGCCCAGGTGCTGAGCGACCTCGACGGTGAGGTTGTCCGGCTTGTCGGAGATGCCGGGGTTGGAGAGCGTCAGGGCGGTGAAGATCTCGGGCAGCGCATTGGGCGGGAACTCGACGTCCACCACCGGCCCGATGACCTGCGTGATCTTGCCGACCTTGGAGGTTTCGTTGAGAGCAACGGCCATATCGTTGAGTCCTTATTTGAGCGCTTCGGCCCCGGAGACGATCTCCATAAGCTCCTTGGTGATCGAGGCCTGGCGGGCGCGGTTGTATTCGAGGGAGAGGCGCCCGATCATGTCGTTTGCGTTGTTGGTGGCGGAGTCCATCGCCGTCATGCGGGCCCCGTGCTCCGATGCCTCCGACTCCAGCAGCGCGCGCCACATCTGCATCGCCAGCTGCCGCGGGATCAGGTGCTCGAGCAGCTGGGGCCGCGAGGGTTCGTAGATGTGCTCGGGCGTGATGAAGCCGCCCTTCCCCGGCGCCTGCTGCTGCTCGGCCGGCGCCACGATGGGGAGCAGCTGGGAGAGCGTGATGCTCTGGGTCATGGCGCTCTTGAACTGGTTGTAGAGCAGGTAGACCGCGTCCAGCTTCCGCTCCCGGTACTCGACGATCAGGTCGTCGGCCACTTCCTTGGCCATCGCGTAGCGCAGCTTGCCGAAGAAGCCGACGTAGTCCTTGCGCGTCTCGATGCCGCGCCTCTTGGCGAAGTCGCGGCCGCGACGGCCGATGGTGGAGAACTGGATGGCGTCGTACTTGTCGCCCTCCTCCACCAGGAAGCGCTGCGCGCGGCGGATGATGTTGGAGTTGAAGCCGCCGCAGAGGCCGCGGTCGCTGGTGAGCAGCACCACCTCGATGCGGCGCGTCTCCCGCACCTCCATCAGGGGATGGGGCGGGATCTCCGCCTCGGCGCGGGCGCGGGCGAGCGATCCGAGCAGCTCGTCCAGCGCCTGCGCGTAGGGGCGCGTGCGCACCACCGCGTCCTGCGCGCGGCGGAGCTTGGCGGCGGACACCAGCTTGAGCGCCTTGGTGATCTTCTGCGTGTTCCGCACCGACTTGATGCGGGTGCGGATGGCGCGTTGGGAGGCCATTTATGCCTTCGCGGGGGTAGCCTTGAACACGCCCTTGAAATCGTCCAGCGCGGCGTCGAGCGCCTGGCGCACGTCGTCGGTCAGGTCCTTCTTCTCGCGCAGGAGCTTGAACGCCTGCGGATGGCGGGCGTCCATGAATTCGATCAGCTCCTGCATGTAGCGCTGCACGTCCGTGACCTCGACGTTGCGGATCCAGACCACGCCCTGCTTGTCCTTCTGCGTGCCGGCATAGATCTGGACGATCTGCTTCTCCACCGGCATGGGCACGTACTGGCCCTGCTTGAGGATCTCGGTCAGGCGCGCGCCGCGGGCCAGCGTCTCCTGCGTGGCCTTGTCCAGATCGCTGCCGAACTGCGAGAAGGCGGCCAGCTCGCGGTACTGCGCCAGCTCCAGGCGCAGCGAGCCGGCGATCTTCTTCATCCCCTTGATCTGGGCAGACCCGCCCACTCGCGAGACCGAGATGCCGGCGTTGATGGCGGGCCGCTGGCCGGAGTTGAAGAGGTCGGTCTCGAGGAAGATCTGGCCGTCGGTGATGGAGATGACGTTGGTGGGAATGTAGGCCGACACGTCGCCCGCCTGGGTTTCGATGATCGGTAGGGCGGTCAACGACCCGCCGCCGCGGTCCTTCGACATCTTGGCGGCGCGCTCGAGCAGGCGGCTGTGCAGGTAGAAGACGTCGCCGGGATACGCCTCGCGGCCCGGGGGGCGGCGCAAGAGCAGCGAAAGCTGGCGGTAC
>DASRTX010000136.1:0-13435 GCA_035655715.1 Myxococcales bacterium
CAGGCCGGTACCCGCCAGCACGCGCCAGGCCGCGGGCGAATAGCCTCCGGCCGGCAGCCAGACCGAAGGCACGCGGAACAGCGCATCGGCCACGCGCAGGTCGCGCGAGCGGCAACCTTCCAGGGTGAGCCCGAGGCGGCCGATGGGATCCACCGCCAGCACGTCGCCGCCGGCCAGCACGAAGGCCAGATCTCCCGCCGGCATGCGCGAGAGCAGGGCCTCCAGCGCCGTCAGATAGACCGTGTCACCAGCCCGGTCGGGCAGCACCGTCTCGTCGACCGCGGGCAAGGGTCCCCACGCCGATCCGGAGAGGGAACCGATCCAGCAGGCCGGATCCCGCGCCAGGCAGGCGGCGGTGCCGTCCGGAGGATGCGCATCGAGATCGAGCACCAGCACGCGCCCGGTGAAGCCCTCGGCGCGCACCGCGGCGACGGCGATGGCCACGTCGTTGACGGGGCAGTTTCCGCCGGCGACGGCCGGTCCCGCGTGGTGGAAGCCTCCCAGGAGGTTGAGGGCGCGGCGGCCCACCTTCCGCGGATTCCGCGGCGACAAGACCTCGCGCGCCGCCTCGATGGTAGCGCCGCAGGCCAGCCGGACCGTGTTCATCGTCTCGTCGACGGGAACGTCGCTCGGGTCCAGGTTCCAGATCCGGGCCAGCGTCTCCGGCCTGCCCAGCGACTCGAGCAGCTCCGGCGTGTGTACCCTGGCCAGCTCGTCATATCCGGCCCGCCGCGGCGCGCGCAGGTTGCCCCGGCCCACCACCCTGCGCTCGAGCAGGAACCAGAGCGCGAAGTCGGCCCTGCGCGGCTCGAAGCCGGTGCGCGCCTCCAGCGAGGTCAGCGGCAGCCGGTAGTCGGACGAATGCCAGACGGCGAGGTCGCGCCCGTGCAGCCAGCGGCGCACCCGATTTTCGACGCCCGCGAGCACCGGCGCGTCATACTATGCGCGGGTGGACCGGGCCATCCTCCACGTCGACATGGACGCGTTCTATGCGTCAGTGGAGCAGCGCGACGATCCGCGGCTGCGCGGCAAGCCCGTGGCCGTGGGCGGCGCCTCGCGGCGCGGAGTGGTCTGCGCCGCCAGCTACGAGGCGCGGCCGTTCGGCGTCCGTTCCGCCATGCCGATGGCGCGGGCGCTGCGCCTCTGCCCCCAGCTGGTGGTCGTCCCTCCCGACTTCTCCAAGTATTCCCAGGTCAGCGATCAGGTCTTCGGCATCTTCCACGGCTTCACTCCCGAGGTGGAGGGGCTCTCGCTCGACGAGGCCTTCCTCGACGTCACCCGCTCGCAGACGCTGCTCGGCACCGCGCTGCAGCAGGGCCGCGAGATCAAGGCGCGCATCCGGGCGCAGACCCGGCTCACCGCCAGCGTGGGCATCGCCGAGGTGAAGTTCGCCGCCAAGATCGCCTCCGAGCTCTGCAAACCCGACGGCCTCCTCGAGGTGCCCCGGGGCCAGGTGTCCGACTTTCTCGCGCCGCTGCCCGCCTCGCGCCTGTGGGGCGTGGGCCCGCGCACCGACGATCAGCTGCAGCGGCTGGGGCTGCGCAAGATCGGCGACGTGGCGCGCGCGGACCGGCTCTGGCTTACGGCGCAGCTCGGCTCGATGGGGCCCTGGCTGCACGATCTCGCCAACGGCATCGACGACCGCGAGGTGGAGCCGGACCTCGAGGCCAAGAGCATCGGCGCCGAGGAAACCTTCGAGGCGGACTTGGAGGGAGAGGACCTGCTCCCCTTCATCCACGAGCAGGCGCTTCGCGTCGGCGCGCGGCTGCGCCGGGCAACGGTGAAGGCGCGCTCGGTGCATCTCAAGGTGAAGTACGCCGACTTCCGCGTGGTCACCCGGCAGGAGACCCTTCCGCTGCCCACCGACGATTCCGCCGAGATCTACCGGACCGCGCTGCGCCTGCTGGGTAAGGTAGCCGCGCACCCCATCCGACTCACCGGAGTCCACGCCGGTGATCTTTGTACCGCCGCACCACAACTGGGCCTGTTCGATGCCGATCGGGAAAAGCGCGACCGACTGAACCGCTCCCTCGACGCCATCGCGGAAAAATTCGGCAACGGCGCGGTCTTGCCAGCCGATCTCCTGCCGGCTCGGAAAAAGTAGGAGGTTGTGGTCTGCGCGCGAGATTGTTGCCGACGCGCCATGTCTCGGATGAGAATGCCGGAATGAAGAAGATCGCGCGCCGCCATTCCCGCGGATTTACGCTCGTCGAGCTGATGATCGTGGTCGGCATTATCGGGCTCCTCGCCAGCGTCGCCATCCCGGGGTACCAGAAGATGACGGCGCGCGCGACGCGGACCGAGATGCAGAACATCCTCGGCAAGCTCAGACTGTCGTTCAAGAACAGCTTCGACAACAGCGGCACGTTCCTGAACGCGGGCACACCTGCGGCCGGAACACCGAGCGCCGTCAACCCCGCCGCGCCCTTTGGCGAGCCCGCGAGTTGGGACGCGACCCTGACCGGCTGGACTGAACTGCCCTTTTCCCCGGAAGGCGGCCTGAAGATGCGCTACTGGTACGTGCCGTCCGACGGCAGCGTCCAGTTTCATGTGTGCGGATCGTTCCCTGCCTTCGGCGCCAACGCCATCACCTGCGGTCCCGGCGGGCTGCTCGGCAATTACCACTACATCGAGACCTTTTATGGGAGCGGAGCGTCGGACGTCTTCGAGGTGCCGGACTTCTAGCAGCTACTTCGCAGGCACCAACGCAGCGCCCGTCAGCTTTCCCGCCGCCACGTCGAGGATTCCCGCGGTTGCTCCGTTGGGCAAAATGAGCAGCGCCTTGCTCACGCCCTTGCTGCGCAGGGTCGTCACCAGCGTCTGCAGGCGGACCGCGGAGTTGGCGACCCAATCTGCATTGACCGTCACGATCGCCGTGGCGCCCGTGATCTGGATGCGCTCCACTCCCTTGCCAGCCCCTTCGCTGGAGACCTCCGAGAGACGGGGCACGTCGAAGTAGAAGGCCTTCGCCGCCAGGAAGGCGGCGGCAGCGAGCACGACCACCATCAGGATCAGCTTCCACCGCCCCGGCTTTGCCTCGAACGTCTGGAAGTCGCGCAGCTCCGCCCTGACTGGCGCGAGCGCCTGCGTTCCCAGCGGCGGCCGCGGGCGCGGCTGCTGACCCGGAAGCTGCATGTCCGGATCGAGCGCCCCGGCCCCCAGGCGCGGCGCAGCCCCGAGCCCGCGCAGTCGGTCGGCCACTTCCTTGAAGTTGAGCAGGTCCCGGCTCAGGGCGGCGCTGGCGGCGGTGATCAGTTGCAGGCTCTCCACCGCGCCCTTGCCGATGGCCGCGTTCGCTTCCTTCTGGAGGCGCATGGTTGCCTCGTCGGCGATCCGGGTGAGGCCCGCGACCGCCGCCGCATCCACGGCGGCGCCCTGACCGGCGGCCGAGACGCGCAATCCTTCTGACGCGGCGGCGTCGAGCGCCACGCGGGCGGCCAGGGCGTCCGCGAACTGCGAGCCGGGACCTTCGCGCTGCAGGGATGCCCGCTCGTCCCCGCTCAGCATCCCGGCGATCTTCTTCGCCGACGCCGCCACGTGGGACGGCACGTCGGCGGGGACGGGCTGCTCCGCGAGCGCCTGCAGCGCGGCCGACCTGGCCGCGGCGGCATCGATGGGCGTGGGCCAGGGCGGTCCGGCGGGGACAGGAGCAGGCGCAGGGGCCGCAGGCGCCGCTTCGCCCTCGAACAGTTTGGAGAGCGGAGCCGCCTCGGCGTTGGCAGCGGGCGGAGCCGGTGGGACCTTCTCGCCGACGGGCGAGGCCGGCGTGGGCACCGGTGCGGCGGCAGCGGACGAGAGCGGCGTCGGCACCGTGCCCGCGCGCGCTGAGCGGGACGGGGTCTCGCGGGCTCCCTTCCGCTCTGCGAATCCGGGAGGGGGACCCGCTGCCGGCGCGCTGCGCGCTGTCTTCTCCGACAACGGCGTGGGCCGCGCGGGAGCGACACCCTGCGGCGGCGTGCCGGAGGAGCTCGGGGCAGGGACAGCCGGCGCGCGCCCGGTCGACGGAGCGGGCATCGCGGGGGTTCCGGCCTTCAACCAATCGCGAAGGGTGACCTCTTCGTCCGGCGCCATCCCGGCGAAGCGAATCCTCGCCGAGGGCGAGCCGCGCACCACCAGGCCCCAGCTCTGGAAGCCGTTCCACGAGAGTCGGACGGTGTCGCCCGCTTTCACCGGCAGCCCGGAGGCGGCCTCGATCCCCGAGGACGAGACGGTGGCCTGATCCACCTTCGACGCCGCGCCGCGCGTGGCCACCGCCACCGGCGCGGGCGCGGGCGCACCGTCGCCCGGCGTCCAGGAGAGTCCCACCGCCGCCACCATGCGGCTGACGAACTGCTCCTTGGGCATGGGCATGAAGAGCAGATCGCTGGCGCCCGCCCGGAAGCACTCGTCTCGCTGCGCGGCCTGCTCGCGCTGCAGCACCGCCACCAACCGGCCACCGCGGGTCCTGACCCTGGGAGCCAGCGCCTGGAGCGCGCCCGGCAAGGTCGCTCCTGCCGCACCGTAGAACAGCGCGACGGCGTCGGCGGTGTCGGCCGCGGCCTGCGCGGCAGCGGGATCGGCGAAGGGAAGCGCGTCGACCTCGAACCGGCCGCCCTCGCGAAGGCCGCTGGCGAGCGCGGGGAGCAACTTCGAGTCGGCGATGATGAGGAGACGAGGCGGAGGCAACGGTTTTCCTGTCTGCGAAACCTACCGTAGGGGCTGGGATTTGAGAAGATTCTTTCCTTCCGCTCCGCGGTAAAAATAGAGGCCACCATGCCCATCCGTACGCGCCGATGGAACGACCGACGCCTACCTGGCGACGGCCTCCGGCTGCTCGTTTGCCGCTACCGCCCGCGCGGTGTGCGCAAGGAGGACGAAACGTGGGACGCGTGGGAGCCCACGCTGGGGCCCAGCAAGGAGCTCCACGCCGCCGTCTACGGCAAGGGAGGCGCCCCCATCGGCTGGGACGAGTACCGCGCGCGGTACCTGGCCGAGATTCGCGCCCAGGCGCCGCGCATCGAGGAGCTCGCGGCGCGGGTACGGCGAGGTGAGACGATCACGCTGCTCTGCTCCAGCGCTTGCGCGGATGAGGACCGCTGCCACCGCTCGCTCTTGCGCACGCTGGTCGAAGAGGCTGTCGCTCGCTGAACACGCGATGCGTTGGCACTGCGGGTTCCTACGCGCTCGTGATACGAGAAGATTCCATGTCGCGCAGGACCCTTTGGTTTTTTCACCGCACCGGGCCCGGCGAGATCCGGCGCATCTCCAACCCGTCGATGCAACGCTTCCTCGTGGGCGAGCGCGGGTTACCCCACGACGGCGACGGGTTCGTCCGCTGCATCGGCATGTCGCTGGAGGTGCAGCGGGGCAAGCCCGCCATCGTCTCCCGCGTGTGGTTCTCCAAGATCCGCGTCAACGCCGAGGGCAAGGTCGATCCCCACCACCGCCATGAGACCGCGAAGCTGGCGCGGGCGGAGCAGGCGGCGCAGGCGCAGACGTCGGTGGTGGCGGCGGGACATCTCTTCGCGCGGCGGCGGCTGTTGCACCTGGGCGAATGGCGGCCGGAGGAGCGCGACCTCGCCGCGCTTCGAGCCGCGGTGAATACGAAGGCCGGCAAGGAGATGCTCTAGCCGGCTATAAGGGCGCATGCCCTTCCTGATCTACGGCGCCAACGGGTACACCGGGCGCCTCGTCGCAGAGCTGGCGAAGCAGCGCGGACAAGCGCCGGTCCTGGCCGGACGCAGCGCGGACAAGGTGCGCCCGCTGGCGCAGGAGCTGGGGCTGCCCTGGCGCGCCTTTCCCCTCGAGCGCCCCGATCTCAAAGACGTGCAGCTCGTGCTCCATTGCGCCGGTCCCTTCTCGGCTACCAGCCGGCCGATGGTCGACGCCTGCCTGGCGGCGCGCGCGCACTACCTGGACATCACCGGCGAGTACGAGGTGTTCGAGGCCGTCCTCGCCCGCGACGCCGAGGCGCGCGAGCGCGGCGTCGTGCTGCTGCCCGGAGTGGGCTTCGACGTGGTCCCCAGCGACTGTCTGGCCGCCCTGCTCCATCACAAGCTGCCCTCGGCCACCAGGCTGGAACTCGCCTTCGCGACGCAGGGCCGCGCCAGCCCCGGAACGCTCAAGACCTCGCTTGAATCGCTGCCGCGCGGCGGCGCGGTCCGGCGCGGCGGCAAGCTCTTGCGCGTGCCGCCGGCGCACGAGGTGCGGGAGATCCCCTTTGCCGACAGGACGCGCACCGCCATGTCGGTGCCCTGGGGAGACCTCGCCACTGCCTTTCGCAGCACGCGCATCCCCGACATCACCGTCTTCCTGGCGACGAAGCCCAAAGCCATCCGCGCGGCTCGCCTCAGCCGCTTCGCCGCGCCGCTGCTGGGGCTGGCGCCCGTGCAGCGACTGCTCAAGGACCGCATCGCGCGCAACGTGCGGGGGCCCGACGCGGAGGAGCGCGCGCGGGGGAGCGCACAGTTCTGGGGCCGCGTCTCCGACGGCGATCGCAGCGTGGAGATGACCATGACCGTGCCCGAGGGCTACACGCTGACGGCCCACGCCGCGCTGGAGTGCACGGACCGCGTCCGTCGCGGCGCCGTGCAGCCGGGAGCGTGGACGCCCTCGCTGGCATTCGGCGCCGACTTCGCCGCCTCCCTGCCCGGCGTGCGAGTCGGCGTTCGCTGACGGTCGGCACTTGCGAAGGCGCCGATCCTGTGGGCGTCTTGCACCTGTGCGCGAGCGCATCCACGCCCCGGACTTCACCTCAGCCACAGCTTGGCTGAACACCGAGCGCCCGCTCTCCATCCGCGACCTGCGTGGCCAGCTGGTCATCCTCGATTTCTGGACGTACTGCTGCATCAACTGCATGCACGTGCTTCCGGTGCTGCGCGACCTGGAGGAGCGGCACGTTGCCGACCCGCTGGTGGTCATCGGCGTGCACTCCGCCAAGTTCGACGCCGAGAAGGACGCCGGCCACATCCTCGCCGCCATGCGCCGCTACGGCGTGGCGCACCCGGTGGCCGTGGACAGCGAGATGCGCATCTGGTCGGCGTACGCGGTGCGCAGCTGGCCCACGCTGGTCTTGATCCGGCCCGACGGGACGCTGGCGGCGGTGGCGCCCGGCGAGCCCGATCCGGCGGCGCTCGAGGCCTTCGTCCGGCAGCAGCTGGAAGAAGGACGGGCCAACGGAACGCTGGCGCGCGAGCCCCTCCACGCCCTGCGGCGTCCCGCCGAACCCGAGGGTCCGCTGAAGTACCCCGGCAAGGTGGCCATCGGCGGCGAGCGCATCTTCGTGGCCGACTCCGGCCACCACCGCGTGCTGGTGCTGGACGGCAACGGCGCCGTGCAGGACGCCATCGGCAGCGGCCTGCGCGGCTTCCGCGAAGGCGCATTCGGCGAGTGCGCGCTCGACGACCCCCAGGGCCTCGCCTTCCACGACGGAGCGCTCTTCGTCGCCGACGCACGCGCCCACGTGGTGGCGCGCGCGGACCTGGGCGCGCGCAACCTGACGCGCATCGCCGGGACCGGCGAGCTGGGGCGCACACCCATCCTCGAGCGCGCGCCGGCGCTGGAGACCGCGCTGCGCTCGCCGTGGGACCTGGCCGCGCGCGGCGCCGAGCTCTTCGTCGCCCTCGCGGGCTCCCATCAGATCGCGCGGATCGAGGGCGGCTTCATCGAGCCCCTGGCAGGCAACGGCCGCGAGGCGCAGATCGACGGCCCTGGCACCCAGGCCGCCATGGCCCAACCCAGCGGCCTCTCGCTGCAGGGGGACGTGCTCTACGTGGCCGACAGCGAGTCGAGCGGCGTGCGCGCCGTCGACCTGCGCACCCGCAAGATCTACTCGCTCTGCGGCGGGCCGGGACTCTTCGACTTCGGCGACAAGGTCGGCCCCATCGAGCCCGGCATGCTGCAGCACCCGCTGGCGGTGGCGGCCACCCGCTCCGCGGGCCTCCTGGTGGCCGACACGTACAACGACAAGCTGAAGCGGTTCTCACCAGACGGCCTGCGGTTGGAGCCGTTCTACCAAGGCGATCTCGAGCAGCCCGCCGGGCTAGCGGTGCTGCCCGATGGGCAGGTGCTGGTGGCGGACACGAACCACCACCGGTTGTTGTTGCTCTCCGCCGACGGCGCCCGCGCCCGCGAGTTGCCCGTCTCTGGAGCGCCGGAACCGCAGGGCGGAGTGGCGGTGGCGGCGGAAGCGCCGCAGCCGGGCAGCGGCGCCGGGTGGTTCACCGCCATCCTCGAGGCTCCCGCGGGCGCCGGCCTGGCACCGGGCGACGGCAAGCTGATCCTCGAGATCGCGGCCCCGGAGGGATTCGAGCTCTCGGAGGGCGCCCCCTGGAGCCTTTCGCTGGAGGTCTCCCGCCGCAGCGACCTGTTGGAGCTTGCGCCCGAGCTCACCAGCGGTGAATCGCGCGGCGGCCCGCGGCAGGCCATCGAGCTGCACGCGCAGTGCGGGCATTCCACGGACGTGGAGTCGGAGGTCGTCGCCACGCTGCGGACCGTGGCCTGCGACGCGCGCGACCACGCCGCGTGCTGGCCGGTGCGCAACTCCTTCCGAATCCCGTTGCGGCTCCTGGCCCGCGGCCAGCCCGAGGTGCGCTTCCGGCTTCCGCTGGAGCTTCCGAAGTGAAAGCCGCCGCCGCCCCGCGCATCCTCTCGGTCGAGCAGGCGTTGCCGCCGCACTTCGTCGATCAGGAGACCCTGCTTGCCACCTTCCGCGGCCTCTGGGGGCAGAAACACTTCAACCTCGATCGGCTGGAGCAGCTGCATCGCGCCGTGCGCGTGGGCGGGCGGCATCTGGCGCTGCCGCTCGAGGAGTACGCGGCGCTGCAGAGCTTTGCCGACCGCAACGCAGCCTGGACCCGCGCCGCCACCGCGCTGGGGGCCGAGGCGGTGCGCAAGGCGCTGCTCGCCGCCGACGTCGCGCCGGCGCAGGTGGACCACCTCTTCTTCGTCACCGTGACCGGCATCGCCACTCCCTCCATCGACGCGCGCATCGTCGAGCCGCTGGGGCTCCGCCCCGACGTGAAGCGCATTCCCATCTTCGGGCTCGGCTGCGTGGCGGGTGCCGCCGGCCTGGCCCGCGCTTGCGACGTGCTCCGCGGCGCGCCCGGAGAAGTGGCCGTGCTGCTGGCGGTCGAGCTGTGCTCCTTGACGCTGCAGCGCGAGGACCTCTCCATCCCCAACATCATCGCCAGCGGCCTCTTCGGCGACGGCGCCGCTGCCGCGGTGATCGACGGCGGCGCGCGCGGCCGCGGCCCCCGCATCGCGGCGACGCGATCGGTCTTCTATCCGGGCACTGAGCGGGTGATGGGCTGGGACGTGGTCGATTCCGGCTTCAAGGTGGTGCTCTCGCCCGCCGTACCGCAGCTGGTGCGCGAGCGGCTGCGCGCCGACGTGGACGGCTTTCTGGAATCGCAGGGTCTGCGGCGATCCGACATCGCACATTGGATCTGCCACACCGGCGGCCCCCGCGTGCTCGAGGCCTTCGAGGAGGCGCTGGAGCTGCCCCGCAGCGCCATGCAGCTCAGCTGGGATTCGCTGCAAGGGGAGGGCAACCTCTCCTCGGCCTCGGTCCTCTTCGTGCTCTCCGATCTGCTGCGGTCCTCCGCCGCCTCGCCCGGCGACAAGGGACTGCTGCTCGCCATGGGGCCCGGCTTCTGCTCCGAGCTGGTGCTGCTGCAATGGTGACCGCGTACCTCGTCTTCCTGGCGCTCTTCGGGGTGGAGCGCATCGCCGAGCTGCTGCTCTCGCGTCGCAACGCGCGCATCGCCTTCTCCCGCGCCGGCGTGGAGAGCGGGGCCACGCACTTCCGCGCCATGGCCGCGCTGCACGCCCTCTTCCTGCCCGCCTGCGCAGCCGAGGTGATCCTCCTGCGCCGTCCTTTTCCCGGCACCCCTGGCCTTTTGGCGGCGGCGGTCGCGGTGCTCGCGCAGGGGCTGCGCTGGTGGGCTATCTCCGCGCTCGGCTGGCGTTGGAACGTGCGCGTCATCGTGGTGCCGGGCGAGGCACCGGTGCGCCGCGGGCCCTACCGGTTCCTGCGCCATCCCAACTACCTGGCGGTTGCGGCGGAGATGCTCTGCGTGCCGCTGGTCCATGGCGCCTGGATCTGCGCGCTGGTCTTCTCCGCGCTGAACGCCGCGCTGCTGCGCGTGCGCATCCGCGCCGAGGAGCGTGCGCTGGGACGGCCGTGGGAGCAGGCTTTCGAGAACGTGCCGAGGTTCATCCCGCATGGATGAGGTGCTGGGCGAGATCCGGCGGGTGCTGCGCGAGGAGCTTGGCCTTTCGCGCGAGGCGCGCCCCGACGACGACCTGATCGCCGACCTGCAGCTCGATTCGGTGGGCCTGCTCACGCTGGTGGTCGGGCTGGAGGACCGCTTCCGCGTCGTGCTGGCGGAGGAGGACGCCGCCGCCGTGCGCACGGTGCGCGATCTCGCGGCGCTGGTCGCGCAGCGCCGCGGCGAGGCGGCGGCATGCTGAGCGGCGGACCACCCATCGCGCCGCGCCACCGCACCCTCGGGGACGCGTTGCGGGCAGCGGCTGCGTCGCGGTTGGGGCTGACCTTTCTCGACGCCCGCGAGCGGGAGACGGAGCTGTCCTTCGCCGAGCTCTACGAGCGGGCCCGGCGGGCAGCGGGCGGCCTGCGCGAGCTGGGCATCCGGCGCGGCGACCGCGTGGCCATCGTGCTCTCGACCGGCCCCGCGTTCATGGACGCTTTCTTTGGCGCCGTGCTCGCCGGCGCGGTGCCGGTGCCGCTCTACCCGCCCGTGCGGCTCGGGCGGCTGGAGGAGTTCCACGGGCGCACGGCGCGCATGCTGCAGGCTTGCGGCGCGACCGTGGTGTTGAGCGACGCCCGGATCTCGCGCTTGCTCGGCGTGGCCGTCGCGCAGGCGCGGCCGCCGTTGGGTTTGCGGCAGGTGCCGCACGGGCCGCCCCTCGAGGAATCCGCCGAGCCGGGAGATCTGCTGCTGATCCAGTTCTCCTCGGGCGCGACGGTCGATCCCAAGCCGGTGGCCCTGAGCCACGAGAACGTGCTCTCCAACATCGCGGCCATCCAGAGCATCATCCCGGGCGACGACGCGCAGGCCGGCGTCTCCTGGCTGCCGCTCTATCACGACATGGGATTGATCGGATGCCTGCTGCTGGCGGTAGCGCGGCCCGGCCCGCTGACCTTGATCCCGCCGGAAGTGTTCCTCGCGCGCCCATCCATCTGGCTCCGCGCCATCTCCCGCAAGCGCGCCACCATCTCGGTCGCTCCCAACTTCGCGTACGGCCTGAGCCTGCGGCGCATCCGCGACGACGAGCTGGAGGGCGTCGATCTCTCCTCCTGGCGCTTCGCGCTCAACGGCGCCGAGCCGGTGGCTCCCGCCGTGCTGCGCAGGTTCGCCGCCCGCTTCGGCAGTCGCGGATTCGACGCCCGCGCGCTGATGCCGGTGTACGGCCTCTCCGAGGCTTCGCTGGCGGTCACCTTCACGCCGCCAGGGCGGGGACCGCGCTCGCTGCCCACGGACGCGCGTGAGCTGGCTTCGGTTGGACGGCCGCTCCCAGGGATCGACGTCGACGTCCGCGAGGGCCGCATCTTCGTCCGCGGTCCATCGGTGATGCAGGGCTATTTCGGAAACCCCGCCGCCACCCGGGAGGCGCTGCGGGAGGGGTGGCTGGATACGGGAGATCTGGGGTTCGAGGAGGGCGGCGAGCTGTTCGTCGCCGGCCGCGCCAAGGAGATCATCATCCTGCGCGGCCGCAACCATGCGCCCCAGGAGTTCGAGGAGGCGCTGGACGGGGTGGCGGGCGTCCGCCCCGGATGCGCGGCGGCGGTGCCGCTGGCCACCAGCGAGGGCGAGGAGCTGGCGCTCCTGGTTGAGACCGACGGGCCGGCGGACGCCGAGGCCATCCGCGCGCGCGTGGCCGAGCGCACGGGTGTGCGCGCCCACGAGGTCCGCTTGCTGGCGCCGGGAACGCTGCCCCGCACCTCCAGCGGCAAGCTGCGCCGCGCCGAGGCGCTGCGGCAGCTGCAGGCCGGCGAGCTGCGCCCTCCGGCCCCGGTGACGCTCCTGCACCTGGCCCGGGAGACGGCGCGCTCGCTCCTGGCACGGCGGAGGGCCCGGGTTGACCGCTGACGTGGTGATCGCCGGCGGCGGGCCGGCGGGACTTGCCGCCGCCATCTGCTGTGCCCGCCGCGGCTTTCGTGCCCTGGTCCTGGAGCGGACCGCCGGCCCCACCGACAAGGCGTGCGGCGAAGGGCTGATGCCGTCCGGAGCGCGGGAGCTGGCCAGGCTGGGCGTGCGTCTGCCCGAGGGCTCGTGCGCGCAATTCCGCGGCATCCGCTACCTTCAAGAATCCGGGAGCGAGGCGGAGGCGCGCTTCCCGGCGGGCGCGGGCCTCGGCATCCGCCGCACCGTCCTCTCCAAGGCGCTGCGCGAGCGGGCCGTCGAGTGCGGGGCGGAGGTGCGCCAGGACGCCGTGCTCTCGGCCCGGGCCGCCGGACAGCACGTCGAGATCGAGGCGGGCTCCGGAGCGCTGCGCGCGCACCTGCTCGTCGCCGCCGACGGCCTCCATTCGCCGCTGCGCCGGGCCGCCGGCCTGGAAGCGCCGGCCGAGGCGGGCGCGCCGCGCTTCGGGCTGCGCCGCCATTTCCAGCTCGCGCCCTGGACCGACCTCGTCGAGGTCCACTGGACCGCCGGCGTAGAGGCCTACGTGACGCCGGTGGGGCCCCGCTCGGTCAACGTGGCCTTCCTCCGGAGCCGCGACACCTCCGACGGCTTCGAGGCGCTGCTCCCGCGCTTCCCCGCGCTCCAGCAGAGGCTTGCGGGCGCGGCCGCGCAGTCCGAAGTCCGCGGCGCGGGGCCGCTGCGCCAGCGCGCGCGTGCACGCCACGGCGAACGCCTGGCGCTGGTCGGCGACGCCGCGGGCTACGTGGACGCGATCACCGGCCAGGGGCTTTCGCTGGCCTTCGCTTCGGCGGCGATGCTGGCGGAGGCGCTGCCCCGGAACCTCGCGGAGGACCTGGGGCCCGCTCTGCGTCGCTACGACGCCGCGGTACAGGCAGGATGGCTGCGGTACGCGGTGCCCGCGCATGCGCTGGTGGCGCTGTCGCGGCGGCCGGCGCTGCGGCGAGAGGCGATCCGGGCGGTGGCAGCGATCCCGGGAGCGTTCGGCGCGCTGGTGCGGGTGGTTGGGTAAGTGGATCGGGGACGAGATGTGAGCGCGGTCGCTTGCAGCCGGCCCCCTTCGCTATAGTCTCGATCCGATGCCCCCCGTCGAATCGAAGTCCCGCGACGAAGCCGGGCAGGCCGCGCCGGATGCGAGTACGCCGCCTCCTGCGCGCGAGGCGACACCGCAGACGCCGACGCCGCTGGGCATGCCGCGCATCCCGGTGTCCGACCGGTACGAGATCCAGGCCACCATCGGCGCGGGCGGCATGGGCAAGGTCTACAAGGCCTTCGACCGCAAGCTGAAGCGG
>DASRTX010000137.1:0-23657 GCA_035655715.1 Myxococcales bacterium
CGCGACCACTTGCCGCGGTCGCCCCGCATCCTGCTCGGGCACCTGGGCGCGGAAGCGCGGGCAGGCATTGCGCCTCCGCCTGGTGTGCATGTGTGCGACGATCTCGACGCCGTCGAGTTATAACGCCACCGATGGACCGCATCGAGCAGCTCCGCAAGTTCATCGGCGCCGCGCCGGACGAGGCCTTTCCGCGCTACGCGTTGGCGCTGGAGTTGAAGGGGAAGGGCGATTCAGCCGCAGCCGCCGCCGAGTTGGAGGAGTTGTTGCGGCGACGGCCGGACTACCTGGCCGCTTATCTCCAGTTGGGAATGCTTCTGCAACTCCTGGGAAAGGTCGAGGCCGCCCGGGTGGCATTGAGCCGCGGACAGGAGGTGGCGCGCACACAGGGGAACACGCACACCCTCTCCGAGCTCACCCAGGCCCTCGAATCGCTCTGACTTCGGTAGGTCTAGGTAAGAACGAGCGATTCCTTGACTAGCCCTGCTCCTACGAGCAGGATCCCCGCCAGCAATGAAACCGAAAAAAGTTCTCGTCGTCGACGACTCCAAGCTGCTGCATCGCATGTTCGAAATGATGCTGCGCGGCTTTCCCTTGGTGCACGCCTACGACGGTCGCGAGGCGCTCGACCGGCTTGCCGAGCACAAGGACGTCGAGCTGATCCTGCTCGACATCAACATGCCGCGGATGAACGGGCTCGAGTTCCTCACCGCGGTGAAGGCGCACCCCGAATTCGCCCGGATCCCCGTGGTGATCATCACCACCGAGGGCACCGAGGACGACACCCAGCGCGGCATGAACGCCGGCGCGGCGGCCTACGTGAAGAAGCCGTTCCGCAACGAGGAGCTCCTCGGGGTGATCAACAAGCTGACGGCGAGCCCGGCGGCGTGAATCGGATGGCCGCCCCCGGGCAGCTGCCGCCGCGCCTCGGGTCCGCGCTCGACGAGCTGCGGGCGACGCTGGATCGCGCCGCCGAGCTGGCCAAGGAGATCGAAGGGGCCAAGCCGCAGCTGGTGCACGCGCCGAGCGATCTCTCGGCGCGCCTGGCCGACGTGGAGTCGGACCGGGAGGAGCTGTCGAACAAGCTGGCGGAGTATGAGCAGCAGGTGGGCAGGCTGATGAACCTCTACGTGGCCACCTACCAGCTGCACGCCACGCTCGATCCCGGCGAGGTGCAAGCCACCATCGCCGAGATCGCCATAAATCTTCTAGGCGCCGAGAAGTTCGTGCTGCTCTTCTGGAAGAACGACGACAAGGAGAAGAGCTCGGGCGAATGCGAGATCGCGCTCTCGCAGGGCCTGGAGGACGACAAGAGCGGTCTCTACACGAACGGCGTGTATACCGGCGGCGACCCCGCCGTCGACGCCACGCTCGCCGACGGCGTGCTGCGCATCGGGCCGCTCGACGGCTCCGAGGCGCTGGCCTGCGTTCCTCTCACCGTGCAGGGAGCCACCGTGGGAGCGCTGGTGATCCTCAGCCTCTTCCAGCACAAGGATGCGCTGCGGCCGGAAGATCGGGACCTGCTCGACCTGATCGCCGCCCACGCTGCCTCCGCGCTGTTCGCGGCGCGCGTGTATTCGAACACCGACCGCAAGCTCAAGACGCTGGAGAGCCTGGTCGCGCTGGTGCGCAGGCAGTAGGCGATGAGCCTTTCCGGAAATCTCGAGGACGTCTCCGTCGCCGACGCGATGCAGTTCATCCACCTGGGCGCGCGCACCGGAACGCTGACGCTCAAGTCAGGGGAGACCAGCGCGGAGATCGGCTTCCATCAGGGGAAGATCGTCAACGCGGTCGGGCCGGGCACCAAGCGGCTCGGCGATCTGCTGATCGAGAACAACGTCATCGACCAGGGCGCGCTCGACCACGCGCTCCGCGAGCAGGAGGCGCAGGTGCCGCGGCGCTCGCTCGGGCAAGTGCTGCTGGCGATGAACGTGCTGACGCCGGAGACGATGTACCGCGCCATCGAGCAGCAGATCGAGCGCACCGTCTATGATCTGGTGACCTGGACGCACGGCACCTTCCACTTCGCGCTCGACGATCTCAAGCCCATCGACGACATCGCGCTGGTGCCCGGAGACGTGATCCGGCACCTGAACCTCGACACGCAGATGGTGCTGCTGGACGCGCTGCGCATCTTCGACGAGCGCAACCGCGATGCTGCCCTCACGCCCGCCGGCGGCGTCCCGCCGGTCGCCAAGCCTGCCGCTCCGGCTCCCGCCGCGGCCGCGCCGAAGACTCCGCCCGCGCCCCCGGTGGGCGTGATCCCATTGTTGCTGGAGGTCAACGCGGAGAAGGTCCGCCTTCAAGTCGTCTCCTCCGACCGACAGATCGCCGAGAGGCTGGCGCAGGAGGTGCCGGACGTCACCGTCGTGCGGGTCAACCTGCGGGACGCAGGCACTCCGCCGCCGGGAGAAGGCCCGCCGGTAGTGCTCCTCGATCTGCGTCAGGGGGCGGTGGCGCTGGACGCCATCTCCGGCCTGCGGCGTGCGCGCCCGCGCGCCACCATCCTCGCCCTCATCGACGGCGGCGTGCCCGTGGCCCAGGTCTACGAGGCCGGCGCCATCGCGGCGGTGCAGGGCGACATGGCGCTGCTCGGCGCCTGCTTCCGCTCGGTGGCGCAGAACCGCCGGGATCTGATGACCGGCGGTTCGCGGGCGGACCGCATCAACGCCAACTTCGCCAAGCTGCGCCGCATCGTCGGCGACCTGCGCAGCGGCCTCATCTCCACCACCATCTCGCTCAGCCTGATGAACATCATCAGCGAGTCGGTGGAGCGCGCCGTGCTCTTCCTGGTGCGCCGCGACGGCCTGGTGGCGCTGGGCGCCTTCGGCAACAGCCCGGGCGGCCAGCCCCTGGCGCAGCTCTCCCGCGGGCTCAAGGTGGCGCTGGGCTCGCGCAACGCGCTCACCGACAGCCTGGCCGACGGCCAGGTGCGCGCGGTCGCCTTCGACGACGCGCGCTTCCCCGAGAACTTCAGCGCGCTCCTGGGCCGGCCGCGCACCGGCCAGTGCGCCATCTTCCCGGTGATGGGCGGCCAGCGCGTCATCGCGCTGGTCTACGCCGACAACGGGCACTCCAATCGCGTGATCGAGGAGCTGGACATCCTCGAGCTCGCCGCGTCGCAGGCCGGCCTCGCCTTCGAGAACGAGCTGCTGCGCAGGCAGGCCACGCAGCCGCAATAGAGGGAACTTTGGGCACAACCGACATCGAGAAGACGTTTCAGAGTGGATCGAACGACGCGGAGATCATCGCCGCGCTGCAAGAGTCGCAGCCGGGGCTGCGCGAGCGGGCCATCGCCCTGGCGGCGCGCCACCTTCCGCCGGAGATGCTGGGCCGCTTCGTCGGCAACGACGAGAACGCGGTGCTGCGCAACTCGGCCCTCTCGGCGCTGGAGCGGCAGGGCCCGTACGCGGTGCCGCATCTGGTGGCGCTCTCGCGCGGCGAGAACATGGAAGTGGCCATGTTCGCGGTGCAGATCCTCTCGCGGATCAAGGATCCCGCCTCCGCGCACTCGCTCTTGCCCTTGCTCGAGCACGCCGACTCCAACATCTCCCAGGCGGCCATCGAGGCCCTGGGCGCGCTCAAGGCCCGCGAGGCGGTGCCGGGGCTCATCCGCCTGCTCGCCGCCGACCTCTGGCTGCAGTTCGCGGCCGTGGCGGCGCTGGGCGAGATCGGCGATCCGCGCGCGGTGCCGGCGCTGCTCGACGCCATCCCCAACGAGATGCTCGCCGAGCCGGCGGTGGACGCGCTGGGACGAATCGGCGCGCCCGAGGCGCTGCCGCGGCTGCTCTCGCACCTCGCCGATCACGATCGGTTGCCGCTGCGCGACCAGCTGCTCAAGGCTTGCGCGGCCATCCTCGAGCACCACCCGGCGTCCCCCTCGGTGTTCACGCGCTTCCGCCGCAAGCTGGACGAGGAGCGGCGCGAGCCCGCGCTGCTGGACTACCTGGGCGCGCTGCTCGCCTCCGACGACGCGGTGCTGGGCCGCGCGGCCGGGGCGGTGACGCTGGCGGCGCAGCTGGACAAGCTCTACCCGCTGGTGGTGCAGCGTGCGCTCTCCGCGGAGGCGGAGGAGGCGCGCTGGACCGCCGCGCTGTGCCGCAAGTACGAGCGAGCGGTGCGCGCCGCGTTGGGAGATCTGCTCCGCAACCCGGACCCGCACGTGCGCTGCGGCGCGCTGCTCTGCGCGCCCGCCGATCCGCCGTCGGTCTCGGTGATCGTCCCGCTGATGCAGGATCCTGACGCCGACGTCCGCGCCGCCGCCTGCCACGCCCTGGGGCGCTGCCGCGACGTCGCCGCCATCCCCGCGCTGGTGGAGCGCTTCGGCCGCGGCACGCCGCCGGAGAGCACCGCGGCGGCGGAGGCGCTGGGCAGCATGCCCGGCCAGAGCCTGGTCGCGCTGGCGCAGTTCCTGGAAGAAGAGGGGAAGGTGCTGCCCGCGCTGGAGATCCTCGAGTCGGCGCGCAGCCCGCTCTTCCCCGACAAGATCCTCGAGCTGCTGGAGGCCTCTTCCGCGCCCGTGCGCCGCGCGGCGCTGCGCGTGCTGGTCAACCACGACGAGGTGGACGCCGAGGAGCATCTCGTCCGCAAACTTCAAGATGGCGACGAGTCGGTGCGCATCGAGGCGGTGGAGCTCTTGGTGCGCAACGGGTCGACGCGCGCGGTGCCGGCGCTGGTGGGGTTGCTCTTCGTCTCCGACGATCTGCGCTATCACGTCATCCGCGCGCTGGGCCGGCTGCGGGCCGAGTCCGCGGCGGCGGAGCTGGAGCGCCTCTTCCCGCGCGCCGGCGGGCACGAGCGGTTGGAGATCGTCGCCGCGCTCATCCGCATCGGTTCCCCGGGCCTCTTGCCCTTCCTCAAGGCGCGCCTGCACGACGCGGAGCCGGAGGTGCGCCGTGTGGCCGCCGACGGCCTGGCGCGTGTGGCGCAGCCCGCGGAGCTCCCGCTGCTGGTGCAGCTGGCGCAGGATCCCGATTGGAGCATCCGCAACCACGCCGGCTGGGGCCTGGGCCGGCTGGGGCTGGCCAAGGGACGTGAGGCGCTCCTCGCTCTGGTGCGCGACACCGAGCCAGTGGTGGCGCGCACCGCTCGCGCCGCGCTCGCCAAGCTGCAGGGGTAGCTTTTTCCAGACGGCGTGCGGACCGTCACCCGATGTACACCGCGATCAGCGCAGCGGCCATGCTCTCGCTCGCCGTCTCGCTCGTGCCGGCGAGGGTCACCTCGCCGCTCGGCCGGGCGCCCAAGCCGCAGCACGGCCTGTCGGTTCCGAAGCTCTGGGAGGACCGCACCGGCCAGTTCGCGCTGGAGCGCCCCGGGAGCGAGCGCTGGGCCTTCCGCAGCGGCGTGCGCGGGCCCGACGGCGAGCCGGTGCCGCTCCTGGCCATGTCGCAGGAGACGGGCGCCCAACTGGTGGTGCAGAGCGCCGACGGCATCAAGGATCTGCGCATGCTCGCCCGCATGCTGATGGAGAACCTGTCCAGCGAAGCGCGCGTGCACGTGGAAGACGTGGAGCGGGTGCTGGCTCGAGGCGGAGAGGCCTACGGGTTCTCCTTCACCGTGGCCGACGAGGTGCGGGGCCGCGTGGCGGTGGTCCGCGCGGGGGACCATATCGCGCTGGCGATCGCGAGCTGGCCGATGGGCGCGCCCCCCGAGGTGGTGGACGACGTGGACTCGATGATCGGGTCGTTGGGGCCGGTCCCCGGGGCGCTGCCCCCGGGAGTCTTTTGACGTCCTCCACCGTGGCGGCCGACTCTCCCAGGCGCAGCGCCACGCGCGTCAGCTGATCGTAAAGCGGCAGCAGGTCCACGGGCAGCGCCGCGCGGTGGGCGCGGATGGTCGCCAGATCGCCTCGCGCCGCCGGTCCCGTCAACGCCTGGGCCGGCGGCAAGTGGCGCAGGTTCCCCAGCGCGCCCAGGGCGAGCGGGAGCAACGCCGCGCGGGCCTCGTCTTCCTGCGCCCCGGTAGCCTTGCGGAAGGCGCGGACCGCCTCCGAGAAGAGCGCCACCTGCGCGCCCGCGGCCAGCACCGCGGCAGCGTGGTAGAGCGCGCGCGCCGCGTCGCGCGTCTGCAGGGGGTGCATTCCCAGCCGATTCGCCAAATCCGCCAGGTCCCTGCGCGCCGATGCATCCGAGCCGGCGATCCCTGCGGCGGCGCCGCGGAAGTCTCCCGGCCCGCCGGGGGCGAAGGCGCGCAGCGGATGCAGCGAGCCTACGCGGGCTCCTCGCCGCCGCGCCGGGGCCAGCGGTGCGAGGCCGAGAGCTCCTGCCAGGTGCGCCACCAGCTGCCCGGGGCCCACCTCAAGGATCGAGCAGACGTCCGCGACCGCCGCATCCGACACCGCCAGGAAGACCACGTCGACCTCGCGCAGCGGAGGCGGGAGCAGGCCGCTGTGGCGCCGCCAGGACGCACGTACCGCGATGCCGGCGCGGGGCAGCGCCTCGAGCAGCGCCCGGGCCACGGCGCCGCCGCCCACCACTGCGGCCGTGCGGATCATTCGTGTTGGAACTCTACGCCGCGCTGGCCGCCGCAGGCGATCAGCTTGTCGCCGCCGCGCACGCGCCCGGCCAGGATCTCGTCGGCGAGGGGGGACTCCAAAACGCGCTGGATCACCTGCCGCATGGGCCGGGCCCCCAGCGCCAGCTGGTAGCCGCCCGCCGCGATCAGGTGGTCGATCAGCCCCGGCCCGGTGCGGAAGGAGATGCGGCGCTCGTCCCACAGCCTCCGCGAGCTGGCCGCGATCAGCAGCTGGGCGATGCGGGCCACCTCCTCGCGGGAGAGCGGCGCGAACACCAGGCGCTCATCGAGGCGGCCCCAGAGCTCGGGCGGGAATCCGGCGCGCGCCTGCTCCAGCGCCTTGCGCGACTCGGGATGCGCGGCCGGCCCGGGGGGCAGCGTCTTGTCCAGCGACGGATCCGCGGCCTGCGCGAAGCCCATCGGCCGCGCGCCGTCGCCGCCGAACGCTGCTGCGCCCAGGTTGCTGGTGAGCACCACCACCGTGCCGGAGAAGTCGATGCGGCGGCCGCGGCCGTCGGTGAGCTGCCCCTCGTCGAGGATCTGCAGCAAGAGCTGCAAGACGGAGAGGTGCGCCTTCTCCACCTCGTCGAGCAGCACCACCGAGGCTGGCTTGCGCCGCACCGCCTCGGTGAGCTGGCCGCCTTCGCCATAGCCGACGTAGCCCGGAGGAGCGCCGGTCAGCCGGGCCGCGGTGTGCGGCTCGGAATACTCGGAGAGGTCGATGCGGACCAGCCCGCCGTCGAAGAGCTCGTCGGCCAGCGCGCGGGCCGTCTCCGTCTTGCCCACGCCGGAGGGCCCGCAGAAGAGGAACGAGGAGAGCGGGCGTTGCGCCGAGAAGCCCGCATAGTTGCGCCGGATGGCGCTTGAGATCACGGCCAGGTTGTGCTCGTGGCCGACGATGCGTTTCATCAGCCGTTCCTCGAGCTGGAGGAAGCGCTCGCCGTCGGGTTGCAGCAGGCGATCCTCGGGCAGGCCGGCCATGCGGGCGACCGCGCGGGCCACGTCGTCGCGCGAGACCTGATCGCGTCCTTCCCTGCGCGCGCGCGAGCCCGCCAGGTCGATGGCGGCAAAGGCCTTGTCGGGCAGGAAGCGGTCGCGGACATGGCGCGCGGTCAGCTGCGCCGCCGCCTCCAGCGCCTCGGGGAGGAAGCGCACGCGATGGTGCGACTCGTAATGGGCGACGGCGCCGCGGAGGATGGCGGCCGTATCCGCCGGCGACGGCTCCCGCACCAGCAGGGGAACGAAGCGCCGCTCCAGCGCGGGGTCGTTCTGGATGTGCTTGCGGAACTCGTCATGGGTCGTTGCGCCCACGCAGGGGAACTCGCCCCGCGCCAGCGCCGCCTTCAGCTCGTTGGCGGCGTCCTGCGGCCCCTCGCCGGCGGCGCCCGCGCCGATGAGCATGTGCAGCTCGTCGATGAAGACGATGGCGCGGCCTTCGGCGCGCTTCACCTCGTCCTTGATGCCGATGAGCCGTTCGCTGAACGAACCGCGCAGCTGTGTGCCTGCGGTCAGGCTGCTGACGTCCAGCTCGAGCAGGATGCGATCGCCGCCCATGCGTTGGGCCAGCCCCTCGACGATGGCGGTCTTGCCGACGCCCGGTTCGCCGACCAGCACGGGGTTGTTGGCGCGGCGCTTGCCGAGGATGTCGAGGAGCTCGTCGATCTCGCGGTCGCGGCCCAGGGCGGGATCGAGCCGGCCCTCCATGGCGAGGGCTGTCAGGTTGCGGGCGTAGGTGGAGAGCCACGGGTACTCGCGAGGGTCCAGGAGCCATCGCGCTTGCGCGCCGGGCGCTTCAGGTTCAGGTCTGCGCTCAGGTCCGGGTTTCAGAGTCGAACGGCGTTCGGGTTCGGGCGCGAGGGTCGTGACGCGCTGGGGAGGGACCGTGGAGGGTTGGGGGGCCGCGCGCGTGACCACGGCGGCGCGCGGGGTCTGGACTGCGACCGTCGTTTCCCTGCGGCGCGGGATCGAGCCGGTGAGGTAGCCGAGGGCAGTCGTCCGCAGCGTGGCGATGGGAGCTGCGGTCTTGTCGAGGAGCTGAGCCGCGGCACACTTGGTGACGCGGGTCAGGGCGACCAGCAGATGCAGACCTTCGGCGTGCGCGTGGCCGCAGTCGTCGGCGAGCTGGCGGGCCTTCTCCAGGGCCTGCGCGAATGCGTCCGGCGGATCCGCCGGCAAGATCCCCGCGGCCGCCAGCTCCGAGAGCACCTTGTCTTCGTCGCACCCGCGTTCGCGCAGCAGCACGTCGGCGGGTCCCGGAACGGTGAAGGTCGCCAACAATAGATGTTGGGTTCCCGCAGGCTGGGCGACGTTCCTGGCGATGTCCTTGGCCTCGGCGGCGATCTGCGAAAGCTCTGGGGAGTCGGTGGCCATGTCGTCCCCGGCATCCTCGCTTGGGAAGATCTTTCGACGCAAGCGGCAAAAGATCTGCTACTTCCCGGCCCGTGCGCCCGCTCACCATCGGTATCGCCGGCGGCACCGCCAGCGGCAAGACCACCGTCGCGCGCAGGCTGGTGGAGAGGTTGGCAGGGCATGCGGTGGCCTTCCTCGACCAGGACGCCTACTACCGCGACCTGGGCGACATGACGCTGGAGGAGCGCAGGTCGTTCAACTTCGATCACCCGGACGCGTTCGACACCGAGCTGCTGGTGTCGCACCTGCGCGATCTCCAGGCGGGCCGCGCGGTGGAGAAGCCGGTCTACTCGTTCGCGGAGTACACGCGCACGCGGGAGACGGTGCACGTCAACCCCGGCGACGTCATCATCGTCGAAGGCATCCTGGTGCTGGCGCTTCCGCCGCTGCGCCACGAGCTGGACGTGAAGGTGTTCGTCGATTCCGATTCCGACGTGCGCGTGATCCGGCGGCTGTCGCGCGACATCAAGGAGCGCGGCCGCGACTTCGACGGCGTGATCGAGCAGTACTTCCGATCGGTGCGGCCGATGCACCACGGCTTCGTCGAGCCCAGCAAGAGGTACGCGGACATCATCATCCCGCACGGCGGCAACAACGAGATCGCCATCGAGATGGTGGCGGGAGCGGTGCGGCAGAAGCTGCGCTGAATCGTCAGCGGGCCGGCAGCGGATCGGGTGCCGCGAACCCTGCCAGCAGTTCTCCGGTCAGCGCGGGCCTCGGCCCCCTGCGCAGCACGTCGTTGTGGGCGCGCGCGTGCGGGCGGCGGAGGTCCAGCCGCGAGCGCACGATGCCGCTGTTCGCCCGATGCACGAAGCTGACCTCGCTGCCGTGGACCGAATCCACGATGCCCACGTGCGACAGCCCCTTCCGGTACGTGTTGCGGAAGAAGACCAGATCGCCGGGCCGCGGCCGCTGTCGCAGCGCGCGACGGGCCGCGGCCACCCGGTGGATGTACGAGACGCCGTTCTCGCCCGGCCGCGACGGCACCGGCGCGAGATTCACGCCTTCCGCCCCGTAGATGGTCTTCACGAACCCCGAGCAGTCGTCGTTGGCCGCGCGCGAGAGCTGGCGGACCGAAGCGAGGCCGGCAGCGTCGTGCGCGCGCTCGGCCAGCCGCGAGCCCAGGACCGAGGCCAGGAGGAAGAGGAGCATGCGGGCGACAAGGTGCTCACCCGGTTGCGACTGTGGAATCCTCGACAGCTCGCTCGCAGGACGTGCGGGCGGGCAGGCGCCTACTTCCGCTGGACCTTCCCCTTGGAGTCCAGCTTGTAGGCCGGCGGCAGCGCCGCTTCGACCTTGGGCGTGTACCCTTTCACGTCCCAAGGCGAGTCGGCGAGGATCCCTGCCAGCGCCTCGCGCACCCGCGCGTTGCTGCCCTCGTGGGCCTTGAGGAAGTGCTGGATCAGCGGCTCGCGGCCCAACGGATCCTGCTGCTTCGCGATCACCTCGGCGGCGGCGATCTGCACCTCGTCGTCCATGTCCTCCAGCAACGGCAGCACCACGGGCGCGATGGCCTGCGACTTGTGCTGGGCGAGGGCGTGGAGCAGGAGGACCTTCTTCTCGGGCACTCGGCTGTACTCGGAGCCCACCTTGCGCGCCACCTCGACCAGGAAGCCCATCACCTCAGGCTGGGGCAAGAGGCCGTCGAGCGCGCGCAGCGGCCAGGAGATCTCGTCGCGCGAGGAGATGAACCGCTTCACCGGCTCCAGCGCGATGCCGCCGGCCTCGGTGATCAGCGCCAGAACGCGCGCCTTCTCCTCGTCGTCGACGATGCCCGGGTCGACGCGGAAGGTGTACCGCATGAGCAGCGCCTCGATGGCGGGCTCCGTCTTCAGGCCGCCCAACTCCTCGATGGCGCCCTGCCGGTTCTCTTTTGGCCCGAACTTCTCCATCGACTTCTTCTGCAGCCGGCGGATCTTCGCTTCCGGCCCGCCCAGGCCGATCATGTCGAGCAGTCCCATAGGCGCCTTTTACAGCACGACGTCCCTTCGCACGTCGGATTTGTAGAGCCCCTGCAGCGCGCCGGCTGCCGCCCGCGCCTCCGGCGAGTCCGGCGGGAGCACGATCTGCAGCACCACGTAGAGATCGCCGCGCGGCGCGCCGGTGCTGCCTCCCTTCAGCGCGGGAAGCCCGCGGCCGCGCAGCCGCAGCTTGCGGCCGCTCTGCGATCCGGGCGGAATCTTCAGCTTCACCGCGCCTTCGAAGGTGGGTGCGGTCACTTCGCCGCCTCCCAGCGCCTCGGCGGGCGTGATCGGGAGGTCGAGGAGGAAGTCGCGGCCTTCCACGCGCACGGAGGGATGCTGGCGCACGGTGATGCGCAGGTACAGGTCGCCTGGATCGGCGCCGCGCTCGCCGGGCGCACCCTGGCCGGGGAGGCGTACGCGCGAGCCCGTCTCGACGCCGGCGGGAATCTTGACCTTGAGGCGCACCGTCTCCGGGATGGTCCCGTCCCCGCCGCAGCGCGGGCAGGGATCGCGGATGGTCCCTTCTCCCTGGCAGCGAGGGCAGGGCGCGCTGAACATGCCACCCATGCGCACCTCGCCCGACCCGCCACATTGCGGGCAGGTGTGCGGGCGGCTGCCGGGCTTCACGCCGCTCCCCTTGCACTCGGGGCAGGTGGCGGGCCGCTCCAGCGAGATCTCGCGATCGGCGCCGAGGACCGCGTCACGGAGATCCACTTCGATGGCGGCCTCGATGTCGTCGCCCGCCGCCGGCTCCGGGGCCTGGCGGCGTCCGCGGCCACCCCGTTGGCGCCCGAACATGTCGCCGAACATCGAGCCCAGATCGGAGGGATCGAACCCGCCGCTCACGCTGCCGAAGTCCTCCACGCCCCGGAAGCCCCGGCCGGTCGCCTGCCGCTGGAACTCCCGCGCCTTCTGCTCGTCGAACCCGGGACGGGTGGAGATTTCCCCGAACTCGTCGTACAGGGCCCGCTTCTTGGGGTCGCCGACGATCTCGAAGGCGGCCGAGACCTCCTTGAAGCGCTCCTCCGACTTCTTGTCCCCCGGGTTCATGTCCGGGTGCAGCTTCTTCGCCAGCTTCCGGTACGCCTTCTTGATCTCCTCGGCGGTGGCGCCCTTGGAGACGCCGAGGGCCGAATACGGGTCTTTCATCGCGGGTGCGACCGTAACCACCGGGCCAAGGGTGGTCAAATCGTGCCACTGGGGGCCGGACGAAATTGACCCGTCCGCCGCGGCCTCGTTACCATCCGCACGTGCGAGCTATCTGCGCCCTCCTCGTGCTCTGCCTTGCGCCCGCCGCGCGCGCGGCGAACGAGCGCCACCTGGTCGACGAGGTGGTGGCGGTGGTGGAGGCGCACTCCATCACGCTCTCCGAGGTGGCGGCGGAGACGCGGGTGCGGCTGGTCGCGTCGCAGGGGCCGGGGGCGGTGGCTGCGCCGATGGACCATCGCATCCTGGCCGCGTCGCTGCGCCGGACCATCGAGGAGCGGGTGGTGCTGTCGGAGCTGCAGCGCCTCAAGCTCTTCGACCTGGAGCAGGGCGAGATGGACTCGCTCCTGGCCCGCTTCCGGGCCCGCTTTGCCTCCGAGTCGGACTACGAGTCCTTCACCCGGCTGGTGGAGCTGACCGACGAAGAGATCGGCGGCATCCTCGCGCGCGAGCTGCGCGTGGCCCGCTATCTCGACAACCGGCTCAAGCTGGCCGCGCAGCTGCGCGACAGCGAGCTGGAGGAGGCGGCCAAGGGAGTCCGGCTGTCGGCGCTCGAGCGCGAGGCGCTGCGGGCCCGCCTCTCGCAGGAGAAGTACCAGCGCCTGCTCTCCGAGCTGCTGACGGATCTGCGCAAGCGCGCCACGGTGCGGGTGCTCGATCCGCTCGATGGTCCCACCGTGGCTTCGGAGCGCTGAAGTGGCGGTCCGCGCCCGCGCCCGGTTGGAGATCCGCCGGATGTCGCCCGCCGATCTCGAAGAGGTGATGGTGATCGAGCGGGCGGCGTTCCGCCACCCGTGGTCGCCGGAGCTGTTCCGCCGGGAGCTGGAGCACGACTGGAGCACGATTCTCGTAGCGGTGGAGCCGCTCACCAGCGCCAGCGGGAAGGGATCCGAGCGCATCGTCGGCTTCCTCATCTACTGGTTGGTGCACGACGAGGTGCACATCCTCAACGTGGCGGTGGCGCCGGAGAACCGGCGCAACGGCATCGCGCGCATGCTGATGTCGGAGACGGAACGGCGGGCGCACCAGGCCAGCGCCTCCCTGCTGACGCTGGAGGTGCGCCGCTCCAACCTGGCTGCGCTGGAGCTGTACCGGGAGTTCGAGTATCGGGCGGTGGGCGTCCGGCCCAACTACTACGTCGACGAGGGCGAAGACGCGATTGTCATGGTCAAGGAGCTGAAGAAGCCGCGATAGCGCCTCACTCGCGGCGTTTCCCCTCCCTTGCGCGCAGCACCTCGGCTACGTCGCGGAGCCCGAGGTCATGGGCCTGCAGCAGCACCAGCGCGTGGTAGAGGAGGTCGGCGGCCTCGTTGGCGATCTCCTCCTTGGTGCCCTTGAGCGACGCCATTACCAACTCGGTGGCCTCCTCGCCGATCTTCTTGTGCCGCAGCGCCTCGTTGGCGAAGAGCTTCGCCGTGTAGGAACCCTCGGGGGCCGCCTGCTTGCGGCTGCGCAGCACGCGCTCGAGCGCCGCCAGCGTCTCGGCCGGGGTGGGTTCGAGCGGCTCCGTAGCGAGGAAGCAGGAGCGCGCCCCGGTGTGGCAGGCCGGACCCGCGGGCTCGACCCGCAGGAGGATCGCATCCTGATCGCAGTCGAGCCGCACCGCGCTCACGCGCTGCGTGTTTCCGCTGGTCTTACCCTTCACCCAGAGCTCGCCGCGGCTGCGGCTCCAGAAAGTGGCCAGGCCTGTGTCCAGCGTCTGCCGCAGACTCTCGCGGCTCATCCAGGCCAGCATCAGCACCTCGCCGGAGAGCTCGTCCTGCACGATGGCGGGAGCCAGGCCCTGGGAGTCCCATTTGACGTCGTCTGGATTCATCGGCGCATCGGGAACCCGCGGGCGGCGCAGGCCTCCTTGACGGTTGAGATCTTCAGTGTTCCGAAATGGAACACAGAGGCGGCCAATGCCGCCGCCGCGCCCGCCTCGAACGCGTCGGCGAAATGGGACGGCTCCCCGGCGCCGCCGCTGGCGATCACCGGCACCGGCACCGCGGCGGTGACGGCGCGCAGCATCTCCAGCGCGAAGCCGCGGCCGGTGCCGTCGTGATCGATGGAGGTGAGCAGGATCTCGCCGGCGCCGCGGTCCACCGCCTCGCGCGCCCACTCCAGGAGATCGCGGCCGGTGGAACGCGTGCCGCCGTGCGAGTGTACCTCCCAGCCCGGGCCGCGCGCCTTGGCGTCGATGGCGCAGAGGGCGCTCTGGCTGCCGGCCAGCTTCGCCACCGCGGTGATCAGGGCGGGGTCGGCCAGCGCCGCCGTGTTCACCGAGACCTTGTCCGCGCCCGCGCGCAACAGCGCCTCCGCGTCGGCGGCGCTGCGCACGCCTCCGCCCACCGCGAAGGGGATGTTCAGCTCCAGCGCCACCTGCTCGACCAGGCGCCGCAGCGTGCCGCGCTCCTCCAGCGAGGCGCTGATGTCGAGGAAGCAGACCTCGTCCGCGCCGGCGCCGCCGTAGGCCCGCGCCTGCTCCACGGGATCGCCGGCGTCGCGCAGCTCCTGGAAGCGGACTCCCTTCACCACGCGCCCGCCCTTCACGTCGAGGCAGGGGATGATCCGGCGGGTCAGCACGCGGTCCTCCGCGCGTCCAGCGCCGCCTGCCCCTCGGGCAGGGTGAACTTCTTCTCGTAGAGGGCGGTGCCGGCGATGGCGCCGGCAAGTCCCGGCAGCCCGGCCGAGGCGAGCATGACCAGATGTGACAGCGCTCCGGCACCTCCCGAGGCGACGATGCGCGTCTCCGGCGCCGCGCGCGCCACCTCGCGCAGCAGCGCCAGGTCGAACCCCTCCTGCGTGCCGTCGCGCGAGACCGCGGTCACCACCAACCAGCGGACGCCGAGGGCGGCGAGGCGGGCCGCGAGTTCCGGCGCCGTCGGCCCGCGCGCCTCCGTCCAGCCGCGGGTGGCCGCGCGCCCATCCTTGACGTCGATTCCGCAGGCGATGCGATCCGCGCCGAACCGGGCCACCAGCGATCCGGCCATCGCAGGATCTTCGACCGCGGCCGTGCCGAGGATGGCGCGCGCCGCGCCTGCCTCCAGCGTGCTCTCGAGCGCCTTGGCGTCGCGAATTCCGCCTCCAACCTGGACCGGCACGGGCGCGACGGCCGCGGCGATGCGGCGGACGAGCTCGAGCTGGCGCGGCCCGCCGAAGGCAGCGTCGAGGTCCACGACGTGCAGCGCCCGCGCACCTTGCTCGGCGAAGGCCCGCGCCTGCGCGGCGGGATCCTCGGAGTACACCTTCGCGGACTTGCGCTCGCCCTTGTGGAGGCGCACCGCCCGGCCTTCGAGCAGATCGATGGCCGGATAGAGGGTCACGGCGAGCCTTCGGGCAGGGCCAGGAAGCGGCGCAGGAGCGCCTCCCCGTCGCCGGCGCTCTTTTCCGGGTGGAACTGCACGCCGAAGAGCGTTCCGCGGCCGACGGCCGCAGCGATGGTGACTTGCCCGTGCTCCGCGACGGCGTGGGTGACGTCTCGGGGCGCCTCGCAGCGGTACGAGTGCGCGAAATAAGCCCAGCCCTGCGGCCGTAGCGCGCTGTCCGCTCCTGGCCTCAGCTCCTGCCAACCAATGTGAGGCGTCTGCACCCCCGCGGGCAGGCGCGTCACCCGGCCGGGCAGGAGGCCCAGGCCGGGACGGGTCCCGTCCTCGTCCCCTTCCTCGAAGAGGAGCTGCATTCCGAGGCAGATGCCCAGCACCGGAGCGCGGCGCGCCAGCGCTTTCTCCAGCGCCGGCTTGAAGGGCGCCGCACGTTCCATCCCCAGGCCGAAGGCGGCCACGCCGGGCAGGATCACGCGCGGCGCGCGGGCCACCGCAGCCGGGTCGGTGACGAGCTCCGGCCTGCCGCCCGCGCGGCGCAGCGCCTGCAGCACCGAACCGAGATTGCCCAGCCCGAGGTCGACGACGGAGACGTTCACAGCACGCCTTTGGTGCTCGGCACCGCCCCCGCAAGCCGCGGATCGAGGGCCACCGCCTGGCGCAGCGCACGGGCGAAGGACTTGAACACCGCCTCCGCGCCGTGGTGGAAGTCGCGGCCGGTGAGCAGGTCGATGTGCAGGTTGGCGCGGGCGTTGTCGGCGACGGCCTTGAAGAACCCCTCCAGCACGCTCAGGTCCATGGCGCTGCGCGGTCCCTGGTCGAGCGGCACGTTCCAGTGCAGGAAGGAGCGGCCAGACAGATCCACCACGCTGCGCGCCAGCGCCTCGTCGAGCGGGAAATAGAAGCAGCCGGCCCGGACGATGCCCTTGCGATCGCCCAGGGCCTGGTCGATGGCGGAGCCCAGCGCGATGCCGGTGTCCTCCACCGTGTGGTGCTGGTCGATGTGCAGGTCGCCCTTGCAGCTCACGTGCGCGTCCAGCGCGGAGTGCTTCGCCAGCGTCTCCAGCATGTGGTCGAAGAAGGGGATGCCGGTGGACGCCTGTGCGTCGCCGCGGCCGTCGAGGTCGATGCTGACCTCGATCTCCGTCTCCTTGGTCCTGCGTGAAACCTTGCCGGTGCGGCTCATGCCTCCGCCTTCCCCGTGTCGGCCAGGAGGCGCGACAGCACCCGCGTGGTGTCGCCCGCCGCCTCCACGTGAGCGTAGACGATCGGCGCGCCGGCGTCCTGCGCGGCGCGCGAGGCTGCCTGGTCGTCCGCCGTATCTCCGACGAAGAGCGCCTGCGCGCCCCGCGGAGCGCCGCGCAGGAGCGCATGCGTCAACCAGAGGAGTCCCGCCGGGTCCGGTTTGCGCGGGCGCTTGCCGTCGGCCACCCAGCAGAGCCCGGGCGGGATCTTCAGCTTGCAGAGGTGCTGGGCGAGGCTGGTCTCGCCGGGATTGCGCCCCGTGTAGAGCGCGAGCGGAAACCGCGCTGCCACCGCTTCGAGCAGGGCCGGGTCGGGCAGCACCTGCTCGTTTTCCCACCATCCCCGCTCCGGCGCGTCCGGCACCGCCTCGCGGGCGTCGAACCCGAACAGCTCGCGGCACCTCGATCCCCCGTAGAGTGCGCCGCAGATGCGCGCGACCTGCGCCTGGGAGATGGGCATGCGCGGGTGCCGGGAAAAAAGCCCTTCCACGCCGCGGCCGCCCGCACCGGCCAGGAACTCGCCCAGTTCCGGCGCCTCGCCGCTGGCGCGCAGGAAGAGGAGCAGGGCGATGGCGCGCGACATCTCCCAGTCGTCGTTGAATCCGCCCGCCGCCTTGAACGCGGCCACCTCGCGCTCGCGGTCGAAGGGCGCGGCGCGGGCGGCAGCCTCGCCCACCAGCGGCGCGATGGCCCGGCGCGCCGCCTCCTCCGCCACCGCGTGGTAGCTGGGCCTGGCGTCGAGGAGCACGCCGTCCACGTCGAGGACGACGCCGCGGACCTCGGCGAGCGAGAAGCTCATGGCGCAAGCTCCGCGCGCATCGCGGCGAGGAAGGCGTCGTTGGCGGCGGGCGCGCCGATGCTGACGCGCAGGGCGTGCTGCAGATCCCGGGCGCTGGAGACGTTGCGGATCAGCACGCCCCTGCGGAAGAGCGCCGCGTGCAGCTCGTTGGCGGGCCGCCGGCCCTGCTCGAAGAGCAAGAAGTTGGCGCCGGACGCATGCACCGTCGCCCCCAGCTCGCGGAGCGCGCGCGCCACCCGCTCGCGCTCGTCCATCACCAGGCGCGTCCGCGCCGCCACCAGCGCGGGCCTTTGCAGCAGTGCGCGCGCGACCAGGCAGGCCGGCGTGCTCAGGTTGTAGGGGAGCTGGACTTTGCGCAGCTCGGCGCAGAGCTCCGGGGCGGCGAGCATGCAGCCGGCGCGCAGGCTGGCAGCGGCCATCGCCTTGGAGAAGGTGCGGAAGAGCACCAGCCGCGGGTGCTGGCGCAGGAGCGGGGCGAAGTCCTGGCCGCAAAAGTCGCGGTAGGCCTCGTCGATTCCCAACAGGCAGGGGACGTCTTGGGCAAGCGCGCGCGCCTCGTCCGGCGAAACGGTCGTCCCTGTGGGATTGTTGGGCGACCCGAGGAGGACCAGCTTGGCGTTCCCTGCAGCGGCTGCCAGCTCGCGCAGCGGAAAGCGGAACGCGCCGGACGGCGTCCGCAGCGGCAGCTCCACGACCTCCGCGCCGAGCGCCTTTGCCTGCAGGGCGTAGAGGGAGAACGAGGGGGCAACCACCACCACGCGGTCGCCCGGCTCCACGCAGGCGAAGAGCAAGAGCTGCAGCAGCTCGTTCGATCCGTTGCCCACCAGCACGCCCGCGGTGTCCACGCCGTAGGCCTGGGCCAGATCGGCGGCGAACCGTGCTCCGTCGGTGATGGGGTACTTCGACCAGTCCAGCGCTTCCAGCTGCGCAGCCAGCTCGCGCTTCAGCTCGGGCGGCAGGTCGGAAGGACTCTCGTTGAGGTGCAGCGGCACCGCCGCCGGATCGCGCGGGGGCCCGTATGCGGCCAGCGGCCGTACGGTTCTGCGGACGAACTCCTGTGGGGCACGGCTCATTTGCGCCGCACCTCCAGCGCGCGCGCGTGGCCGTGCAGACCCTCGGCGTGCGCCAGCGCCTCGATGTGCTGCGCGTCGGCAGCCATCTGCCGGGCGCCGTACTCGATCACATTCTGCCGGCGCACGAAGTCGGAAGCGCCCAGCGGCGAGGCGAAGCGGGCGGTGCCGCTGGTGGGCAGGGTGTGGTTCGGGCCCGCCAGGTAGTCGCCCACGGGGACCGGCGCGAAGTGCCCCACGAACACTGCCGCGGCGCGGGAGACCTTGGGCAATGCGGCAGCGGCGTCGCGCAGCAGCAACTCCAGATGCTCTGGCGCCAGCTCGTCGGCGAAGGCCAGCGCCTCGTCGAGGTCGCCGGCCACCACCAGGGCCCCGTGCGCCGCCAGCGACTCGGCGGCGATCCGGTTGGGGTGCTCCGACAGCTCTTCCTCCAGCGCCTGCGCGGTTCGCTGCGCCAAAGCGAAATCGGTCAGCACCGCGATGCTGAGGGCCAGCGGATCGTGCTCGCCCTGGGCCACCAGGTCGGCCGCGATCTGCCGCGGGTCGGCGGAGGCGTCGGCGACGACGACCACCTCGGTGGGTCCCGCCAGCGAGTCGATGCGCACCTCGCCTGCGAGCTGCCGTTTCGCCTCGGTGACATAGGCGTTGCCAGGCCCGACGATGACGTCTGCTCGAGGCACCAGCTCGGTTCCCAGCGCCAGCGCGGCCACCGCCTGCGCGCCTCCAGCGAGCAGGATCCGGTGGGCGCCCGCGATGCGGGCTGCCGCGGCCACCTCCGGCAGGATGCTTCCGTCGCGCCGGGGCGGCGTCGAGACAATCACTTCCTGCACGCCGGCGAGGCGGGCCACCGACGCGGTCATGATCACGGTGGACGGATAGGCTGCGCGTCCGCCCGGCACGTAGCAGGCCGCGCGACGCAAGGGGATGGTCAGGCAGCGCAGCACGCCGCCGTCGGGCAGGCGCAACTCGTAGGGCTTGGGCACTTGCGGCGCATGGAAGGCGCGCACGCGCTGGTCCGCCAGCTCCAGCGCGGCGCGCACCGGAGCGGGACACCGGGCGGCGAGCGCGTCCCAGTGGGCGTCGTCGAGGAAGGGCGAGGCGAGATCCACGCCGTCGAACCGCGCGGTCAGCGCGCGCAGGGCCACGTCGCCGCGCTCGCGCACCTCGGCGACGATGCCGCTCACCGCCGCCGGCACGTCAGCTGCGGCGCCGGCGCGCGCGCGCAGCTCCAGCGCCTCTGCGCGTTGGGCGGGATTGGAGAGATGCAGCGTGCGGATCATCGCAACGCCTCCAGCAGGGGCAAGAGCTCCTCCACCTTGAGCCGGTAGGCGGCGCGGTTCACCACCAGCCGCGCACTGACCGACAGAAGCTCCTCCACCACCACCAGGCCGTTCTCGTCCAGCGTGCGGCCGCTCTCCACCAGGTCGACGATGGCGTCGGTCAACCCACTGACCGCCGCCAGCTCCACCGAGCCCGACAGGTGGACCAGGTCCACCGGCACGCCCTTGCGCGCGAAGTGCTGCGCCGCCAGCCGCGGGTACTTGGAGGCCACCCGCAGCGAGCGGCCCAGCTCGGCGCTGACGCTGCTTCCGCGCGGGGCCGCCAGGCAGAGCCGGCACCTGCCGAATCCAAAATCCAACGGCGTGAGCAGGTCGGCACCCGACTCCAGCACCTGGTCCAGCCCGCAGACGCCGAGGTCCGCCGCGCCGCGCTCCACGTAAAGCGGGACGTCCCCGTCCTTGAGGACCACGAAGCGCGCCGCCGGACCCGCGGGAATGATCAGCTTGCGCGAGATGCCCGGCTCCTCGTCCGGCACCACGCCCGCGCGGGCAAAGCGCTCCAGCACCGGCTTCTGCAGGCGACCCTTGGGCAGGGCGATGGTCAGCATGCGAGCGGCACCAGCGCGTCCAGGTCCAGGGAGAAGCCGACCGCCGGCCGCGGGTCGCCGAAGCGCCCCAGCAGCGTGTCGTAGCGTCCGCCGCCGCCGACGGGACGGGGCGATCCCATGGCGTAGAGGTTGAAGACGAGGCCGGTGTAGTAGCCGAGCCCGCGCACCTCCCCCAGGTCCACCTCCAATTCGGCGCCCAGGCTGCGCGCGGCGAAGAGCGCGGCCACCAGGCGGCGCAACGCGGTCGAAGCCTCGTCAGAAGGAGCCAGCGATTCGGCCCGCCCCAGCATTTCGCGCGCGTCGGCCTGCGGACGCGGCGGCTGCGCCAGGAGCAAGATCGCCTCGCGCGCCTTGCCGGGCGGCACCTCGCGCTCGCAGAGCAGGCGCAGGGTGGGCAGGTCCTTGCGGTCCACGGCGTCGTTGAGCGCGGCGGCCAGCCGAGGCGACGCTCCAGCGGCGGCGGCGAGCGCGGAGAAGTAGCCCGTGCTGCCCACCGAGATGCGGCCGCGGACGCCCAGGGCGTGCAGCGACTCCGATGCCAGCGCCAGCACCTCGGCGTCGGCCTCCGGGCCGTCCGCGCCTACCAGCTCGCAGCCGGCTTGCAGCCGCTCCGCCGGCGGGCCGCTCTCGGGCGCCACGCGCCGGACGATGCTGCCGCGGTAGTAGAGGCGCAGCGGCGACATTCCCGCGAGGCGCGTGGCGGCGATGCGTGCCACCTGCGCGGTGAAGTCCGCCCGCACCGCCACCAGCTTGCCGCTGCGGTCGAGGGCGCGGAACGCCTCCGGCCCGAAGACGTCCGCCGCCTCGATGGTGGGGGGAATCACCTCTGCGTATCCCCGGGCCTCGAAGCGCTCGCAGAGCGTCGCCTCGCAACGGCGCAGGCGTCGCGCCGCCTCGAAGAGGAGGTCCTGCGTTCCGGGGAGTGGTGTCGAGGGTGGCACGCGCAGGGGATTGTCTGCGGCGGACGCGAGGTGCGCAAGCGCGTGCTACAAGCGCGCGCGTGTACAGGCTCGTCCGCCCGCTCCTCTTCCTGCTTCCCGCGGAGTCGGCGCACGGTCTGGCGTCTGCGTTCCTGAGAGTCCGGATCCGGCGCGCTCCCTCGTCCATTCCCGGCGCAGGTCCTGCGCTGCGGCAACGCCTTTGGGGTGTCGAGTTTCCTACGCCGCTGGGGCTGGCAGCCGGCATGGACAAGGGCGAGGTGCTCGCGCCCGCCTGGTTCCGGCTCGGCTTCGGTTGGGTGGAGATCGGCACCGTCACGCCGCGGCCGCAGACCGGCAACGACGCGCCCCGCCTCTTCCGGCTGATCCCGCACCGCGCGGTGATCAACCGGATGGGCTTCAACAACGCGGGCGCCGATGCCGTGGCGGAGCGGCTGAGCCGGCTTGGGCCCATGCCCGGACCCATCTGCATCAACGTGGGCCGCAACAAGACCACGCCCAACGAACGCGCCGCGGACGACTACGTCTCCGCTTTCCGCGCGCTCGCGCCCTTCGCGCAGATCGCGTCGATCAACGTCTCCAGCCCCAACACGCCGGGACTGCGCGCCCTGCAGTCGGAGCTGGGCACGCTGGTGGCGGCGGTGGTCGCCGCGCGCAACGCGCTGCCGCGGCGCGTTCCCGTCCTGGTAAAGCTCTCCCCCGACGAGCCGGACGAGCGCCTGGCGGAGATGGCGCAAGCCGCGGTGGCCGCCGGCGCCGAGGGGATCATCGCCACCAACACCACGCTCGATCGCGGCGCCGTGGAGGGACATCCTCGCGCGGCGGAGCAGGGCGGCCTGTCAGGCGCTCCGCTCAAGGACCGCGCCCAGCACGTCTGCAAGCTGCTCTACCGCTCGGTGAAGGTTCCCATCGTCGGCGTGGGCGGCATCTCCACCGCCGAGGACGCCTACGCCCGCATCCGCGCCGGCGCCTCCCTGATCCAGCTCTACACCGCCTTGATCTACGAAGGCCCCACGCTGCCGCGAAGAATCAGCGCCGGTCTCACACGGCTTCTCCGGCGCGACGGGATCACCCTGCAGCAGGCCATCGGAGCCGACGCCTGATCCGAAGCCTCATTCTTCGTCGAGCCCCAGTTCCTTCGCGCGCCGGTTGACGATGGCGGCGGCCAATACTTTGGGCACGTACTCCCGCGTCTCCTCCGGCAGCTTCTTGAGGCGGTACAGGTGCCAGAAGTCGCGCTTCTCCTTGCGGAATCCGCCCGGCTCCTGCGCGATCTGGTGCAGCACTCGCCGCACGCCCGACTCGCCGCGGTTGTAGGACGCCATCGCCAGCATGAACGAGTCGCTGCCGTATTCGGCGAGAAGGTTTGCCAGGTAGCGCGCCGCCGCCTTCGTCTCCTTGTCGGGATCGAAGCGCTCGTCCACCTTCTTGTCCACGCGCAGGTGGAAGCTCTGCGCCGTGGACGCGGTGAGCTGCCACATCCCGGCGGCGCCCGCCGGCGACTTCGCCTTGGGATCGAACTGCGTCTCCGCCCAGGCCACGTAGGCCATCTCCTCCGGCAGCCCCAGCGCGTTGAACTCCTTCTGGATCATCGGCCAGTACTTCTGCTTGCGGTGGTAGACGAACTTGAGGTTGGAGGCCGAGCTGAGCTCGTCGACATGGAACTTGAGTCGCTCCTTGAAGATGGGCGGCACGGCGTAGGTGGCGGCGTCGAACTTCTTGAGGATGTCCCGGATCTGCCGGTCCAGCTGGTCGCCCGATTCCTCCAGCTGCGCAGCCTTGCTCTTGTCCGACTTGCCGAGGGTGGCGAGCGTGGACTGGGCGGTGCCGGTCAGCGTGTCGAGCTTCTCTTCCAGCGCCGCCAGCCGGTCGGGATCGGACTCGTCGTTCATCTGCTCCTGAACCGCGGCGATGTCCTGGTCGATGCGCTCCTTCTGCTTCACCAGCTTGTCGATCTGCCGCTTCTGCTGGGCGATGACGATGCCCATCACCGCCACCACGACCGCCGCGAACCCGGCCACCGCGGCCACCACCTTGACCCAGCGCCTGGCGGTCCTGGCCTTGGTGTCGTGCTGCACCTGTCTCAACGTGTTGGCCATGATCATCATCGTCTTGCCGGAGGACTGACCGCCCGCCTTCTTGCGCTCCTCCGCCACCTTCCTCGCTGCCAGCTCCGCCAGCCGCGCCGTGCTGGTGTCGGCGCTTTGCTTTAGGTCGTTGGAGATGGCGTGCAGCTCGCTGGTGGCGTCGATGCGCGGCGCGGCCAACGGCGTCTTGCGGGGGGCGATGCGCTCCAGCTGCGTGCGGGAGATGGCCTCGGTGCGCAT
>DASRTX010000138.1:0-2631 GCA_035655715.1 Myxococcales bacterium
CACCTTGCCCGGCCAGTCCGCCGAGAGACGCAGGTCGCGCCGCGCCACGGTGGTGGGATGCATCGGATAATCGATCAGCGTGGCGACCACCTCTCCCGACGGTCGCCTCACCCTGAGCGCGACCAGCTGCGGATCGACCGCGCCCCGGCTGCGGACGCGCGCGGGCCCCTGCGGCCAGTCGGCTCGCGCGACCATCAGCTCGGCAGGCTCCAGCGCGGCGATGGCCTGGGTGAGCGCATCGGCCGCGGCCTGCGCGATGGCGTCGCGCTGCGCGCGGTCGAAGGGGCCGGTGCCCGACCAGCCGGCGATGGGGTTGTCCCAGGTGCCGCCGGGTCCCGCGTGCGTGTGGGTCGCCGCCAGCAACAGGCAGGTCAACGGCGGCAGCCAGGCGCGGCGCAGCACCTCGGCCTCCAGCGAGCCCGGGATGAGCAGCGTGTCGATGGAGGCGACGAGCGCGCGCATTCCCTCGACCTCCAGGGCCAGCGCGCGCGCGTAGACCGGCTCCTGCGAGCTGGCCCTGCGCAACCCGGGATAGCCCGCCATGACGGGATGCTCGCCGAGCGGGATGCGGACGCGGGCAGCTCCGGCGCGGATGAAGCCCTGCCCCAACAGTTCCAGCGCGACGCGGCCGTTCACCGTCACGCCGGGCAGCTGGCGCGCTCCGCCCAGAGGCAAGAGACAGAACAGCGCCAGCGCACCCAGGACCAGCGCCGCCGCGATGGCGCCCGCCTTTTTCAGCGCACGACCCGGCGCGCGCCCAGATAACGCGTCTGGAACCACCGGTCGCCGAAGTCCGCTTCCACCACGCCGTGCGAGGAGCTGGCGTGGATGATGCGGTTGCGCGCCGCGTCCACCACCATGGCCACGTGCGAGACGCCGTTTCCCTCGGTGTCGAAGAACACCAGATCTCCGTCGCGCAGGGCGCTGCGGTCCACCGGCGCGCCGGTGCCGTACTGCTGGCGCGAGACGCGCGGAATGCCCACCGAGATCTCGCGATACGAGCTCATCGTCAAACCCGAGCAATCGATGCCGTGGTGGCTGAGGCCGCCCCACACGTAGGGGGTTCCGATATAGCTGCGCACCGCGTGCTCGAGGCCGGCCCAGATCCGCGGCTGCTCGGGAAGCTGCGAGGGCGGTGGTGACGGCGGGGGCGGGCGGCGCACGTCCTTGGGAGGCACCGGGGGGGGACTCCACACCACCCTGGGCGGCGGCGCCACGCTGACGGTGAAGGCGCCCTTGTACTCGGGCTCGGGCACCTTTTCCTTGCGCGCCGAAGCCTTGGAGAACCGCGTCTTCAAGCTCGCCTGCAGCGCGCCCGGGTGCGACTTGTCCTTGCGCATGCCGTCAAGGAGCCAGGCGCCGTAGAGTCGCGTGTCCCAGCCCGACTTCGCCGCCGAGACCAGCGCCCACTTCACCGTGTTGAACGACGAGTCCGGCCACTGCCGCGCCATCGCCTCGTGGATGGCGTCCGCGATCACCTCCGGGGGAACGCCGCCTGCCACCGCCTCGCGATAGCCGTTGGCCCAGGTGGCGATGGAGTCGGCGGGGATCTTCTTCTGGTAGCCGTAGAGCGCGATCCCGTCGACCGCGTCGGCCGGGGCGCCGCGCCAGATGGCCTGGTAGGCGGCAAATCCCACCTCGGCGATGCGCTCGGGGTCGGCGCCGTCGAGCACTCCCTCGGCGATCATGTGCAGGAGCGCGCGCGCGTCCTCGGGCTTCTCCGGCTTCACCACGTTGAAGCCGTAGTTGGCGAAGCGCGCCTTGAGCGCATCCTCGATGGCCTGCCGCTTCGCCGCGTCGAGCGCGCGGTCCTGGGCGAGCTTGTCGTGCACGTACTCGAGCACGTTCTGCCGCGTGGCGCCTCGGGCGGCCCCCGCCAGCAGCAGGGCTACGAGTAGCGATCGTTGCGCCAGGGATGCGCGGTGTTGGAATAGCCGCGCAGCTCCCAGAATCCGAGCCGGTCGCGGGTCAGCACCTCGATGCGATGGATCCACTTGGCTCCCTTCCAGGCGTAGAGCTGGGGCGTGATGACGCGCACCGGTCCGCCGTGCTCCACCGGCAGCGGCTTGCCCTCGGCGGTGTGGACCAGCAGCACGTCATCCTTGAGCGCCTCTTCCAGCGGGAAGTTGGTGGTGTACCCGTCGTAGGCGTGGGTCATCACGTGCGTGGCCTCTGGCTTTGGCCGCGCCAGCGCGATCACCGTCGAGAGTTGCACCCCTTCCCACGGCACGTCCATCTTTGACCAGGTGGTCACGCAGTGGAAGTCGCTGACGTCCCGGGTCTGGGGCAGCGCCTCGAAGTCCTTCCAGGAGAGCTTGAGCGGCTCCTCCACCGCGCCCTCGACGATCAGCTCCCATTTGGTGAGCGGCAGGTTGGGCTGGCGGCCCAGGTCCAGCACCGGCCAGCCCTGCGTGATGGTCTGGCCTTCCGGCACCCTGGGCATGCCGTGGCGGTTGGCCGGACCGTGGCCGAGCGGGCGGGCGTCGGACGCGGCCGGCGTCTCCTTCATCCGCTCGTGAAAGCGATCCCGCAGCTTGAGGCGCGCCTCGACGATGCGGCTCTGCTTGTCGTCGCTCATGGGCGGGTTATACGCGCGCACCTGAGGGAGGGTTCTTGCATCTACGAATTGTC
>DASRTX010000139.1:0-3460 GCA_035655715.1 Myxococcales bacterium
TAGGCGCCTGCTCCGGCGCGGGAGATCCGCCAGGCGGTCGAGAACATGGCCCGCTTCCTCGACTCGATGTCGGTGGTGTCACGGCGCGAGAACCTGCGCCTGCACGACCGGGCACAGCTCGCCCGCGCCGGACGGCACCTCGAGACGGCGCAGTTCCAGCTCGCCACCGCCGAGGTGGCCCGCCGGGAGCTTTCTGTCGCCGTGCGGGCTGCGGGGGCGCTCTACGGGCGCGACGCGCAGCTCGACGCCTACCTGCGCGCCCAGCGGCACTTTCCGGTGGAATGGCTGCACGATCCGGAGCTGGCGCCGGAGGTGGAACGGCTCGCCGCGGTGCTCGCCGGAGTGCCCCCGCCTTGACGCGGAGGCAGAGGTAGAGCAAGAAAACCTGCCCCGGAGCCCTCCATTTGGAGAACAAAACGATGAAGAGACTCGCCCTGCTCTGCGCCCTCGCCCTGGCCCCGGCCCTCCACGCCGACGAGGGTATGTGGACGTACGACAACTTCCCGTCCAAGAAGGTGCAGCAGAAGTACGGCTTCTCCCCCGACGCGCAGTGGCTCTCGGAGGCGCAGCTCAGCTCGGTGCGGCTGGCGGGCGGGTGCTCGGGCAGCTTCGTCTCGCCCGAAGGCCTGGTGATGACCAACCACCACTGCGCCCACAGCTGCATCGAGCAGCTCTCCACCAAGGAGAAGGACTTCGTCGCCGCGGGCTTCTACGCGCCGGCGCCGGAGAACGAGGTGAAGTGCCCGGAGATCGAGCTCAACCAGCTCGTCCAGATCGGCGACGTCACCGCGCGCGTGCAGGGCGCCACCAAGGGGCTCAAGCCGGGCAAGGAGTTCAACGACAAGCGCAAGGCGGCGATGGCCGCCATCGAGAAGGAGTGCGCGGCCGGCAACGACAAGCTGCGCTGCGACGTGGTCGAGCTGTACCACGGCGGCCAGTACAGCCTCTATCGCTACAAGCGCTTCCAGGACGTGCGGCTGGTGTTCGCGCCCGAGTTCGCCATCGCCTTCTTCGGCGGCGATCCCGACAACTTCAATTTCCCCCGCTACGACCTGGACGTCTCCTTCATCCGCGCCTACGAGGACGGGAAGCCGGCGAAGACGGAGCACTACTTCAAGTGGTCGCCGCAGGGAGCGAAGGAGGGCGAGCTGACCTTCGTCTCCGGCCACCCCGGGGGGACCGACCGCGAGCTGACCATGGCGGAGCTGCAGTACCAGCGCGACATCGCGCTGCCCGAGCGCCTCTTCAACCTGGCGCAGTACCGCGGCGCGCTCACCATGTTCACGCAGTCCTCCCCCGAGCATTACCGCATCGCCGAGGCCGAGCTCTTCGGCGTGGAGAACAGCTTCAAGGCGCTCAAGGGCCGCTACGAGTCGCTGATCGCCCCCACCCTCTGGAACCAGAAGGCCGAGCGCGAGAAGCGCCTGCGGGCGCGGGTGCAGACCCGGTCGGGCCTGCGCGGCAGGTATGCCAGCGCCTGGGACGACGTGGCCAAGGCGATGGCGACGTACCAGCCGCGGCGCAAGGAATACCAGTACATCGAGCAGGGCGCGGGGTTCGGGTCGTCGCTCTACAGGATCGCCAAGGATCTGGTGCGCGGTACCGAGGAGCTGCAGAAGCCCAACGAGGAGCGCCTGCGCGAGTACACCGACGGAAGGCTGCCCCAGCTCAAGCAGCGCCTCTTCTCCAAGGCGCCCATCTACGAGGATCTGGAGACGTTCCGCCTCAGCTACAACCTCACCAAGCTGCGCGAGAACCTCGGCGCCGACCACCCCTTCGTGAAGAAGGTGCTGGGCAAGAAGAGTCCACAAGATCTGGCGCAGGAGCTGGTCAAGTCGAAGCTCTACGATCCCAAGGTGCGCGAGCAGCTCTGGCAGGGTGGGCGCGAGGCGGTGCAGGCGTCGGCCGATCCGATGATCCAGCTCGCCAGGGCGGTGGACGCGGACGCGCGGCCGCTGCGCCGCTGGCACGACGAGGAGATCGAGCCATTGGAGACCTCGGGCAGCGAGCGCATCTCGGCGGCCAAGTTCGATCTCGAAGGCAAGAGCAACTACCCCGATGCCACCTTCACCCTGCGCCTCAGCTACGGCGCGGTGAAGGGATATGACGAGAACGGCCACCACGTGGATCCCGTCACCAACTTCGCCGGCGGATTCGAGCGGGCCACGGGCCGCGATCCCTTCCGCCTGCCGGACAGCTGGCTGCGCGCCAACCAGAACGGCCAGGTGGAGGTGAAGACGCCCTTCAACTTCTGCAGCACCAACGACATCATCGGCGGCAACTCCGGCTCGCCGGTGTTCAACAAGGAGCTGCAGATCGTCGGGCTGGTGTTCGACGGGAACATCCAGTCGCTGGGCGGCGACTACGGCTTCGACGAGACGGTGAACCGGACGGTGGCCGTGCACAGCTCCGCGCTGATCGAGGCGCTCGATCACATCTACGGCGCCAAGCGCATCGTCTCCGAGCTGAAGGGCGGGCCCGGCGGCCACGCCTCGGGCGCCGGCTCGAAATAGCCGGCGCACAGCACGGGGCGCCGGCCGATTGACGCCCCGCGCTGCGGAAACTACTCTCGGTTTCTCCTCGGAGGACAGCTATGCGCGCAGCCTGGATCGAAGAGCGCCGTGGGTTCGCCAACGTGTCGCAGATGCACTTCGCGCGGCAGGGGATCGTCACGCAGGAGATGCAGCACGTGGCGCGGCGCGAAGGGCTGCCCGCCGAGCTGATCCGCAGCGAGGTGGCGCGGGGCCGGATGATCATCCCGGCCAACGTCAACCATCCCGAGCTGGAGCCGATGTGCATCGGCATCGCGTCCAGCTGCAAGATCAACGCGAACATCGGCAACAGCCAGATCGACGGCGACGCGACCTCCGAGCTGCACAAGCTGCGCGGCTGCCTCAAGTACGGCGCCGACACGGTGATGGACCTGTCCACCGGCGGCGACATCCCGCAGATCCGCAATCAGCTCCTCCGCGCCAGCAGCGTGCCGCTGGGGACGGTCCCCACCTACGAGGCCATCGAGCGGGTCAAGCGCGTCGAGAGCCTCACGGCGCAGGACCTGCTCGACATCGTGGAGGAACAGGCGCAGCAGGGCGTGGACTACATGACCATCCACGCCGGCATCCTGCGCGACTTCCTGCCGCTGGCGCAGCACCGGATCACCGGCATCGTCAGCCGCGGCGGCGCGCTGATCGCGCAGTGGATGTTGGCGACCGGGCGCGAGAACCCCTGGTTCACGCACTTCGACCAGCTCTGCGAGATCTTCGCGAAGTACGACGTCAGCTTCTCGCTCGGCGACTCGCTGCGTCCCGGCTGCCTCGCCGACGCCTCCGACCAGGCGCAGTTCGCGGAGCTCAACGTGCTCGGCTACCTGACGAAGAAGGCGTGGAAGCACGACGTGCAGGTGATGATCGAGGGTCCCGGCCACATCCCGATGGACGAGATCGAGATGAACATGAAGATC
>DASRTX010000140.1:0-3793 GCA_035655715.1 Myxococcales bacterium
CTCGCTCAAGCTCCTGGCGGGCGAGAAGATGGCGCTGGTGGGCGAGAACGGCGCGGGCAAGAGCACGCTGATCAAGCTCCTGATGCGCCTCTACGATCCCAGCGAGGGCGCCATCCTCTACGGCGGCGTGGACCTGCGCGATATGGACGCGCGCGACCTGCGCGACCGCGTGGGCGTGCTCTTCCAGGACTTCGTCCGCTACCAGTGGACGGCGCGGGAGAACGTCGGCGTGGGCTGGGTGCCGGCGCTCGACGACCGCGCCCGGGTGGAGCGCGCGGTGGACGACGGCGGCGCGCGTTCCGTCGTCGAGCAGCTCCCGCAGAAGCTCGACACCATGTTGGGCGGCTGGTTCGAGGAAGGCAAGGAGCTCTCCGGTGGCCAGTGGCAGAAGATCGCGCTGGCCCGGGCCTTCATGCGCGATTCCGAGGTGCTGGTGCTGGACGAGCCCACCGCTGCCCTCGACGCCGAGGCCGAGCACGAGCTGTTCGTGCGGCTGCAGCAGCTGGCGGCGGAGCGCACCGCCATCCTCATCTCCCACCGCTTCTCCACCGTGCGCCGCGCCGACCGCATCGCCGTGCTGCAGGACGGCCGGGTGGAGGAGCTGGGCACGCACGACGAGTTGCTCGCGCGGAATGGACGCTACGCGCACCTGTTCCGGCTGCAGGCTTCTGGTTATGTCAGCTAGCATCTGGGACACGACGCGACAGCTCTTACCTGGGGACACGATGCGCGCTGCGCGCGTCATCATGTCCCCGTAGATGCTATGTCCCCGCACCTAATTCACCGTGGGCGAGGTGGTGTTCCACCTCCAGCGCGCTGGCTCCTTCGTTGCGCACCGCTGCCTCGTAGTGCTCGCGCGCCTTCTCGGGATCCTTGAGCGCGGTCCAGAAATGCGCGGAGGCCAGGCGGCGGGCCTCGAGGTCGGGGTCGGAATAACCCTCTTCCAGGAAGCTCTTCGCGTCGATCTTGTCGAGCAGGAACGCGGCCACTGGTCCCGGCCAGACGCGCTGGATCTTCGGCTTCCATCCCTTGGTCAAGAGTCGGGTGCCGCGCAGCACGAACCGCTGATCGCCCATCCGCGTGCCCGCATACACGAGCAGCGCGGGCGGCTTCAGCCGGCTGGCCGGCCCCTCGTAGGGCGCTTCCAGCGCCGCGAGCCAACGCTGCAGCCCGCCCTCGCGGTCCCCCGCCAGCCAGTGGGCGGCGCCGGCAAGCTCGAGCAGCGTGCCGCTCTGCCCCGCGTCAGGCGCCTCCTCGAACGTGCGGGCAGCCTGCTGCCAGCGCTTCAGCTCGAGGAGCGCGAGGCCGCGCCACAGTGGATGGTCGTCGTGGGCCAGCTCCTCGAAGCGGCCCTCTTCCAGCAATTGGCGGGGGTCATCCATCATCGGAAAAGATGGGGATTCCCCGCTCTGGCCGCAGGCCGGGCTGGCCGGCCCGTTCGCCACGCGACACAATGGCGGCATGGAGCGCCTTCGCCACATCTCCTGGCATGAGCTTCGCCCCGACGTCGTCCTGCCAGCCATCGGGCGGGTGCTGGAGGGCGCGCCAGCAGAACGCGAGGTGGACCGCACCCTGCGGGCACATCGCGACCTCTCCCGCACGGGACGGACCGCGGCGGTGGAGGCCATCTTCGGCGTAGCGCTGTGGCGGCGGCGGCTGGCCTGGCATTCCGGAGGCGTCGCGGACGCGGCGACCCTGCTCTTCTGCTTGCTTCGGGATCTGGCGGCGATGCCCGGGGCCGAGGCGGCGACCTTGGCCGGCGTGGCCGCGCCGCCGCCTGTCCGGCCCGCGCCGGACCGCCTCGCCGATCGCTGGTCGCTGCCTGACTGGCTGGAGGGCCATCTCGTCGAGGAGCTGGGCGCGGCCGGGGCCGAGGCGTTCTGCGCCGCCGTCTCCGTGCCCGGCCCCATCTGCCTGCGCGCCAACCGGCTCCTCTGCACGCGCGAGGAGCTGGCGGCGCGGCTCTCGGGCGAAGGCATCTCCACGCGATTTTCCTCGCTGTCGCCGGACGGCCTCCTGGTCGAGACCGCCTCCCCCAACCTGTTCGGTTCCGCCGCCTGGCGGGCCGGCTTCTTCGAGACGCAGGACGAGGGCAGCCAACTGGTGGGGCAGCTGGTTGCGGCGGGCCCGGGCGACACGGTGCTCGATCTCTGCGCCGGCGCGGGCGGGAAGTCCCTGCTGCTGGCAGCGCGCGGAGCCCGGGTGCTGGCGCACGACCCGGACACTGCGCGGCTGGATCGCCTGCGAACCCGCGCGGCGCGCGCATGCGCCGCCAAGCACATCGAGGTCGTCGAGCGGCCGGCTCCCGCCGACCGTGTGTTGGTGGACGCGCCCTGCTCGGAGCTGGGCGTCCTGCGCCGCGGACCCGACGCCCGCTGGCGCATGAATCCGGCGCAGCTCCGGAACCTGCCCGCGCTCCAGGCGCAGCTGCTGGAGACCGCCGCGCCGCTGGCGCGCCTGCGCCTGGTCTACGCGACCTGCACCCTGAATCGGGCGGAGAACGAGCAGGTGGCGGACAGGTGCGAGAAGGCTCATCCGGAGTTCCGGCGCGACCGCACGCTGCGGCTCTTGCCCCACGTGGACGGCACAGACGGCTTCTTCGCCGTGGCCTGGGATCGCATCGCGGCTTCCGCATGACCGACGAGAAGAAGCCCTTCCACAACCCGTTCGGCGCCCTCCGCGAGAAGCTGACCGATCTCCCCAGAGGTCCCGCCCCGCGCGAAGTCCCGCCTCCCAAAGGACCGGCCCGCGCCGTGGTGCGGATGGAGCGGAAGGGCCGCGGCGGGAAGGAGGTGACGGTCGTGGAGCAACTAGAGCTGAAACCGGCGGAGCTGGAGACCTGGCTCAAGGCGCTCAAGAACGCGCTCGGCTGCGGCGGAGTCGCCGAGGGCGACACGCTGGTCCTGCAAGGAGATCAGCGCAAGCGCCTGCCCGAGCTCCTCACTTCGCGCGGGGTGCGGAAGGTGATCGTCGGCTAGCACGCTGGGCCGCGCGCCACTCCTTGATGTCCCGGCGGCCGATCTTTCCTTCCTGGTCCAGCGTCTCGCGCCACTCCTTGCGGTGCGGCCGCAGCGCCGCGGCCAGGCTCTCGGCGATGACCAGGTTGCGGTACCATTTGGCGTTGGCGGGCACCACGATCCACGGCGCGTCGCGCGAGGCGCACTTGCCGATGGCGTCCTCGTAGGCCTCGGTGAAGTCGTCCCACATCTCGCGCTCCTTCCAGTCCTCCACGTTCAGCTTCCAGGCATTGTTGGGATCCTTCTCGCGCTCGAGCAGCCTTTCTTTTTGTTCGTCCCTGGTGATGTGCAGGAAGTACTTGAGGACGATGCAGTTGGCGGCTGCCAGCGTGCGCTCGAACGCGTCGATCAAGGCGTACCGCTCCTTCCACACTCTCGCGGGGACCAGCCCCTTCACCCGCACCACCAGCACGTCCTCGTAATGAGAGCGGTTGAAGATGGCGAACTCGCCCAGTCGCGGCGCGTGCCGGTGGACGCGCCAGAGGAAATCGTGCTCGCGCTCCTCCTGCGTGGGCACCCCGAAGCTCGTCACCAGCACTCCGCGCGGGTTGAGCGCGCCCACCACGTGCTTGACCGCGCCGTCCTTGCCGGCGGCATCGCGGCCTTGCAGGATCATCAGCACCGAGTGGGTGCGCGCCCCCCACATCAGATCCTGGAGGTCGAACAATTCGTCGTTGAGGGCGTGGAACCGGTCCTTGGCCTCGCCCTTGGACAGATCCGGGGGCGGCTCCTCCGAAATGGCAGCCAGCTTCACTTTTCTCGGGGCGGTGAAGCGG
>DASRTX010000141.1:0-19632 GCA_035655715.1 Myxococcales bacterium
CGGCTCTTCGGCCGCGGCGCAGGGATCCTCTCGGCGGCGCTGGCCGCCTGCTCGGTGACCCTGGTGGGTTACCAGCGCGTGGCCAAGGAAGACACGCTCCTGGGCCTCTTCCTCATGCTGCTGCTCTGGTGCCTGGCAGAGGCCAAGGCTGCCGCCGACGACGGCCGCAACCATGGGCGCTGGGAGATCTTCGCCGCCTTGTCGCTCGGGGGCATGCTGGCGTCGAAGTATTTCTTCTTCCTCACCCCCATCCCGGTGGTGTTCTACCTCTGGGTGCGCCGCGACTCGCGCTGGCGCGTTCCGCTGGGCCGGTGGCTGCAGCTGATCGGGGTGGCGCTGCTCCTCTGGGTGGCGATCAACTGGTCGCCGTTCCTGCCCTCCACCTGGGAGTACGCGAAGAGCTACACCACCGGCCAGCAGACGGTGCACGGGTCGCTCTTCTTCATGGGGCGCATCTACCACAACCTGGTCGAGTACGGCCTGGGCGGCACCCCGCCGTGGTTCTACGCGGTCTTCGCCGCGGTGAAGCTGGCGCCGGCCACCTTCATCTGCGCCATGCTCGGCCTTTCGGCGGCGCTCTTGCAGCGGCGGCCCGCCCACAAGCTGATGCTCGGCTGGCTCGCGGTGTGGTTCCTGGTCCATTCCGTCTCCGGGTCCAAGTGGGGCCGCTTCTTCGTCAGCGTGCTGCCCGCTTTCCTGATCCTCGCGGGATACGCGGCGGCGCGGATGATCGAGGTCCTGCGCCAACCCGCCGTGCGCTGGACCGCTGCCGCCGCCGCGGTTCTGGTGCTGCCCTTTGCCGAGGCCCGTGCCGCGGTGGCGCACGCGCCGCACTACCGCCTCTACATCTCCGCGCTGGGCGGCGGCGACGAGCGCGTGCAGTGGTACTTCCCGCACTGCGACTACTTCGACGCGGGCTTCCGCGAGGCCGTGCAGTACGTGGCCAGCCACGCCGAGCCCAACGCGGAGCTTTCGACCGAGATCGACTGGCCGGCGCAGCTCTACGCGGGCTGGGCGGGCCGCGGCGATCTGCTGCAGACGTTGGTGCGGCGCGGCCGAACCTGCCGGGCCGGACGCGTCTGCTACGTGGTGGTGCAGGTGGGCCGCCTCTACTTCCTCAACCAGGACGCGGTCCAGAACCTCTCCCGGCGCGCGCCGTGGCACGTGGAGAGCGTCGGCGGCAAGGACGTCGTCAAGGTGTATCGGTTAGAGCCGGGAGAGAGGCCGTACCCCGACGAGGAGACGCCGGCCAGTGGTCCGTTGGTGCGCCAGCAATAGGAGGCGAGCATGCCGGGCAAGCTGCAGGTCGAGGACGTGGTGGTGGGCAGCGGCGACGAGGCGGTGAAGGGCAAGGTCGTCTCGGTGCACTACACGGGCTGGCTCACCGACGGGAAGAAGTTCGACTCCTCGAAGGACCGGGGACAGCCCTTCCAGTTTCCGCTCGGCCGCGGCCAGGTCATCCAGGGCTGGGACCAGGGCGTGCAGGGCATGAAGGTGGGCGGCAAGCGCAAGCTCACCATCCCGCCCGAGCTGGGATACGGCGCGCAGGGCGCCGGCGGCGTGATTCCACCCAACGCCACGCTGGTGTTCGAGGTGGAGCTGCTCGGGGTCCGCTAGTTCCGCGGGAGGGTGGCCACGAAGACGCAGCCCGTCCCGGGCAGGTTGCGCACCGTGAGCGTGCCCCCGTGGGATTCGATGGCCGCCTTGGCGATGGCGAGCCCGAGGCCGAAGCCGCTGCGATCCTCCCCGGCCTGACGGAAGGCCTCGAAGATGCGCGACTCGTCGCCCTGCTTGAGGCCGCCGCACTCGTCCTGCACCTCGATGGATCCCGGCGGAGCGCGGACGGTAACCGTCCCGCCGCTGCGAGTGAACTTCACCGCGTTTCGCACCAGGTTGCCGATCGCCGAGCGGAGCACGCGCTCGTCGACCTTGTTCTTCCAGGGCGTCTGCGGCTCGATCCGCAGCGTGATCCTGCGCGCCTCCGCGTCGGGCCGCGCCTCCTCCAGCGAGCGCGCCAGCAGGCGGCCCAAGTCCATCTCCTCGAGCTGAAGCGAGCCGCCGGCATCGATGCCGCGCAGGCGCGCGTCCACCAGCGCGCGATCGATGGACTCCGCAAGCTTGGCGAGGCTGCGCTCCAGCACTTCCATCCCCCGCTCCCGCGGCGCGCCGGAGTGGATGAGCTGTGCCGCCAGCCGCGCGGTATGCAGTGGGCCGCGGATCTCGTGGGCGAGAAAGGCGAAATGGTCCCATCCCTTCTGGCGCAGCTCCAGATCGCGCAGCCCGGCGTACTCTCGCACGGCCTCGGAGGCGCCCCGCGACAGGCAGGCGGAAAGCCTGGCGTACTCAGCGGGCTGGAAGGGGCCGGCTTTCTCGGCCACCACCTCGTCCACCACGGAGTGGAAGAGCAGGCCGTATTCGTGGACGACGTCGTAAATGTCGCGCCGTAGCACCTGGCGTTGGGACCCGTGCGCGGCAGCGAGGTCCCGGCCGGCTCCCGGGAGCGTGGAGTCCGCGTCCAAAGCCCGGATGACCTCTTCGAGGAACGCGTAGAGGCTGTCGAAGATCTCCGCATCGTCGAGCGCCTCCTCGCTACGCAGGCTGGCGCGGACGCGATCGATCCAGCGGCGCCCGATCGCCTCGCGGCGCGCACCCAGGAAGGCCGATAGTTTCACTGGAGCAGTATGTGGACGGCGTCAGGTCCAGTCGTACCCGAGACCACGGACCCACTCTGCGAACAGGCGAACGCCCGTCCGGATCGGCGTCCGCGGGGCGTACCCGAGCACCTGCCCGGCGTGGGAGACGTCCGCGCTGGTGAGCGGCACGTCGCCGGGCTGCGCCGGCTGGCGGTCCAGGACGGCGCGCACGCCCAGCGCCTCCTCGAGCAGCGCGACCAACTCGGCCAGCGAGGTGGTATGGGCGCCGCCGAGGTTGAGGATGTCGAAGGAGAGCGGGACGTCGCACGCCGCGACCACGCCGGCCACGATGTCATCGACCCAGGTGTAGTCGCGCCGCGTGGATCCGTCGCCGAAGAAAGGCAGCGGTTGGCCCGCCAGCAGCCGGCGCGAGAATTTGTGGATGGCGAGGTCGGGTCGCTGCCGAGGGCCGTAGACGGTGAAGAAGCGCAGCGCCGCCACCTCGATGCCGTAGAGGTTGTGGAAGGTGTGCGCCAGCACCTCGCTGGCCACCTTGGAGGCCGCGTAGGGACTTTCGGGCGAGTCGATCCGCGCCGACTCGCGAAAGGGGGCCTGGGCATGCGCGCCGTAGACCGAGCTGCTGCTGCCCAGCACGAAGCGGCGCGTGCCCGCGGCGCGCGCGGCTTCCAGGACGCAGGCGGTGCCGCGCACGTTGACGTCCATGTATGCGCCTGGCCGTTCCAGGCTGGGCCGCACTCCCGCCAGCGCCGCCAGGTGCACCACCACCTCCGGCTTTGCCTCGCCGAACACGCGGTGCATCGCCTCCTGGTCGCGGATGTCCTCCTGCTCCAGCCGCGCGCGGGGATCCAGTCCGCGCCGCTTGAGGCGCTCGGGATAGAAGGGGTCGAAGTTGTCGACGATGGTGACTTCGTCGCCACGGTCGATCAGCGCCTTGACCAGATGCGACCCGATGAAGCCGGCGCCGCCGGTGACCAGGATGCGCTTCATGCGGCGCTCCGCAGGGAGACTGCCTTCGCGTGGTGCTTCTGCCAGAGCTGGAACATGAGCAGCGTCCAGAGCGGCTTGCGCAGGTCGGCGCGGCCCTCGACGTGCGTCTGCAGCAGCGTCCGGACGGGCTTCGGGTCGAAGACGCCGCCCTCGCGCAGCGCGCGCTCGGAGAGCAGATCCTCGAAGAGCGGCCGGAGCGGCCCGCGGATCCAGGCCGCCACCGGGATGCCGAAGCCCTTCTTGGGACGGCGCAGGATCTCCTCCGGCACCACGCCGCGCAGCGCGCGCTTGAGGATCACCTTGGTGCGGGTCAGCGACATCTTCAGGCGCCAGGGCAGCCGGGCGGCGAACTCCACCACCGCGGTGTCGAGGTAGGGCGCGCGCAGCTCCAGCGAGGCCGCCATCGAGGCGCGGTCCGCCTTCACCAGGATGTCGTCGGCGAGATAGCGCGTCAGGTAGTAGCGCAGCGCCTCGTCCACCGAGCCGGGGCGCGCGCCGCTGCGCGCGGCGTCCTCAAGCACGGCGCGGAAGGCGACCTCGGGCGCGGCCTTCTGGCGCAGCTCCGGCTGCAGCAGCACCGCGATTTCTTGTGGGAGGAAGGAGGCGATCCACGACGCGTGCCGCAGGGAGGGCGGCGCGTCCACGCCGCGCAGGAACTGCTTGAGCCGGAAATCGAGGCTCATGTTGCGCGAGGAGGAGGGGAGCTGGTGGACCAGTTGTTGAAGGACCGAGCGCAAAAAGCGCGGCACGCGCGCCAGGGCCGCCGCGGGCCGGTGCGCGAGGAAGGGATCGTAGCCGGCGAACAGCTCGTCGCCGCCGTCGCCGGACAACGCCACCTTCACGTGGCGGCGGGTGAAGCGCGACAAGAGCAGGGTGGGCAGGAAGCTGGGGTCGGCGAAGGGCTCGTCCAGCTGCGCGGCAGCGGCCGGCAACAGATCGATGCAGTCCTGGCCGGAGAACTTCTGCGAGACGTGCTCCGTCCCCAGCCGCTGCGAGGCCAGGTCCGCCCAGGGCGACTCGTCGAAGCTCTGCTCGACGAAGCCGATGGAGAAGGTCTGCAGCGGCTGCTTGTGGCGCACCGCAAGCGCGGCGATGGAGGTGGAATCGACGCCGCCGGAGAGGAATACGCCCACCGGAACGTCCGCGACCAGCCTCTTTGCCACCGCGCCGTCGAGCAGCCCCAACAGCTCCCGCGAGGCGTCCTCGGCGGAGATGGAAGCGTCGACGGGAGAGGGCACCTCCCAGTAGCGCCGCAGTCGCAGTCCCCGCTCGTCGAACACCGCCACGTGCGCGGCGGGGAGCTTGCGCACCGCTCTGAGGATGCTCGCCGGGGCGGGCACGTACTCGCAGGCGAGGTACTGCACCAGCGCGTCCGCATCCAGCTCGCGCGGCGCGGCGCCGTGCGCCAGCAGCGCTTTCAGCTCGGAGGCGAAGACCAGCCGCGTCCCCTGGCAGAAGTAGTAGAGCGGCTTCTTGCCCAGGCGGTCGCGCGCCAACACCAGCTTGCGGCGGCGCGCGTCCCACAGCGCCACCGCGAACATTCCGTGCACGCGCTCGGGAAATTCCTCGCCCCACTCCAGATAGGCGCGCAGCACCACCTCGGTGTCGCTGCGGGTGGAGAAGGGATGGCCCTTGCCTCGCAGTTCGTCGCGGAGGGCGGCGAAGTCGTAGGCCTGCCCGTTGAAGACCAGCGTGACCTCGTCGCGGGTCATCGGCTGCACGCCGCCCTCGAGGTCGAGGATGGAAAGCCGCCGGTGGCCCAGCGCGGCCGCCCCCTCGGTAAAGAAGCCTTCCGCGTCGGGGCCGCGATGCGCCAGGGCATTGGCGGCGCGGCGCACGCCCTCCGCGTCGGGCGCGGAACCCAGCTCCACGTCGCCGCAGATGCCGCACATCTACTGCCTCACGGCGCGCGGCAGCTGCACCGCGGTCGGCCCGTTCAGCTCTTCGGCAACCAGGTACGGACGCTTGTCCTGCGACTCGTAGTAGGTGCGGATCACCAGCTCAGCGAGCAGCCCCATCAGGAGCGACAGCGCCCCCACCAGAGTGAACATCACCGTGACCAGCGGCAGCGGCGTCTGCACGAAGTCCTTGAGGCCGCGCAGCTTGTAGTAGACCGCCCAGGCGAAGGCGGCGAAAGCGCAGAGCCAGGAGAAGAGCCCGAACCCGCCGAAGACGTAGATGGGCTTGGTGGCGTAGCTGGCCAGGAACTTCACCACCATCAGATCCAGCACCACCTTGAAGGTGCGCGAGAAGCCGTACTTGGACCGGCCGGCGTGGCGGGCGCGGTGGTTCACCACCATCTCGGTGACCCGCGCTCCCTGCCACGAGGCGTAGATGGGGATGAAGCGGTGCATCTCGCCGTAGAGCTTCACGTCCCGCAGGACGTCGCGGCGATAGGCCTTGAGCGAGCAGCCGTAGTCGTGCAGCCGCACGCCGGAGATGGCGGAGATCATCCGATTCGCGACGCGGCTGGGAAGCTTGCGCCCGAACTCCTTGTCCTTGCGGTGCTTGCGCCAGCCCGAGACCACGTCCGCGCCGGCGTCGAGCCGCGCCAGCAGCTTGCCGATGTCGGCGGGGTCGTTCTGCAGATCTCCGTCCATCGGGACGATCACGTCGCCGCGGGCCGCCTCGATGCCGGCGCTCATCGCCGCGGTCTGGCCGAAGTTGAGGCGGAAGCGGATCACCCGCAGCTCCGGCCGCGCGGCCGCCATCCGGGAGAGCGCAGCGAAGGTGCCGTCCCGCGATCCGTCGTCGACGCAGATGACCTCGTGCGTCCGGCCGAGCTTCGACAACTCGCCGAAGAGCTCGTCCAGCAGCGCCTGGACGTTCTCCTCTTCGTTGAACAGCGGAATGACGACGGAAATCTGCGGGTGCTCCACGGGCGGTGGATAACACGCTGGACCCCCTCCCACAACCCGACCGGCGTGTATCCGGCCCGCCTGCCCGTCAATGATTCTGGATGTCGGGAATCCTGCGCGGCAGGCGCGCCACGGTATGGCGCGTCACCTGGGCGGCCCACTGCGCATCCACGGTGTTGGAGCCGAAGAGCCGCAGGTCCAGGGAGAGGTTGGTGACCAGCAGGGAATCACCGTCGAACACCAGGCTGGCAGGGAAGAGCAGGCCGTCCGGCGCGCCCTTCTTGAGGCCGTCGAAGTCGCCCAGCTTGGCGATGGCCTTTCCGGTGGGATCGACCACGACGATCTCGTCGGCCTGGTTGGCGCAGACCCAGAGGTTGTCGTGCTCGTCGATGATCAGCCCGTCGGCGCCGTTGATGGAGTTGGTGAACACGGTGGCGGCGCCGCCAGTGGCTCCGGCGTTGGCGATTTGGACGATGGTGTCGTTCCCGGTGTTGGCCACGAAGAGAAGGCTCTGGTCGTGGTTGAAGGCCAGACCGTTGGCGCCGAAGGGAGGGACGCCGGCGGTGGTGAGCAGCGGATCCTGCTTCCACAGCGTGGCCGGGCCGCCCGTCGGAGCCACCTTGAAGATGGCGCCCTGGAACGAGTCGGAGATGAAGACGTTGCCCGCCTTGTCGAAGGTGAGGCCGTTGAGGCCCGATCCCGGACCGATCACCGTGAACGGCGTCGCCGCTCCGCTGACCGGATCGACGCGCAGCACCTGCCCGTTGCCGAAGTCGATCACCAGCAGCTTGCCGGTGGACTGCTGGAAGGCGATTCCCAGCAACATGTTGCTGGACCCGGGGATGGCCAGGTCGCGCAGGAACTTGCCCTGCCGGTCGAAGACCACCACGTGCCCGGGAGGATTCCCCTTCACCTCGAAGTCGGCGACGAAGACGTTGCCCTTGCCGTCGACGGTGATGCCTTCAGGGTTGGCCCGGGGGGCCGGCAGCGTCGCGAACGTATCCGCATGCTTGCGGTCCCACGCAACGGACGAGAGAAGCACGAAGAATGCGAACAGCAACGTTCTGTGCGGCGCCATCGACGCCTCCTTTGGTTGGGGGCGCGAAGATTAGTCCGCGGCGCAATTCGCGACAACCCGACGCGCGGGGAAGGCTGTCCGCGCGGAGCGCTTGCCCGCCCGGGGGGCCGGCGCCCAAGATGCGCCCATGCAAAAGACCGCCACCGAGTTCCGGGAGTTCCTGCTCAAGCAGAACGCCGTCGCGCTGGCCATCGGCGTGATCATCGGCGCCGCCATCGGCAAGGTGGTCTCCGGCATCGTCGAGGACGTGCTCATGCCGATCCTCGGCCTGGCGCTGCCCGCGGGCGACTGGCGCAACGCGCAGTTCGCGCTCTCCGGCCAGAACGCCATCAAGTACGGCGACCTCGCCGGCCGCCTCGTCGACTTCGTCATCATCGCGCTGGTCGTGTTCTTCCTCACCAGGGCACTGCTGGAGAAACCAGCTCCCGCTCCGGCGACCAAGGCCTGCCCCGAGTGTCTGGAAACGATCCCGGCGGCGGCGAGAAAGTGCCGCGCCTGCGCGTCCGCCGTGTAAGAGTCGCCGCGTGGCGGAGCTGATCCTCACCTTCACCGGGCGCGACGCGCCGGGCATCACCGCGCGCCTGTCGCGGACCCTTGCGCAGGCCGGCGCGCGGCTCACCGACGTGGAGCAGGTGGTGGTGCAGGGGCTGCTCACGCTGGGATTCGCGGTGGAGGTGGACGACGAGCAGGCCCTGCTCAAGGAGTTGCTCTTCGTCGCCCGCGAGCTGGGCCTCTCGTTGGACGATCGGGAGCCCGAGCCGTCGCGCGGCGGCGCTCCGCAGCGGTACGCGCTCACGGTCATCGCCCGGACGCTGGGCCCCCGGCAACTCCAACAAGTTTCGGAGATCCTTGCCCGCCACGGCGCGAACATCGAGCGGATCCAGCGGCTCTCCGAGGGCGGGCTGGCCTCGGTGGAGTTCGCCGTCTCGCTGTCCGGCGAGGAAGCGCCCCTCAAGCAGGCGCTCTTGCAGGCGGCGGGAGAGGGCGCCTTCGACTGCGCCTTGCAGCCCGAGTCGCTGCTCCGGCGCAGCAAGCGGCTGATCGTCATGGACATGGACTCCACCCTCATTCGCATCGAGGTGATCGACGAGCTGGCGCGCGCCCACGGGGTGGGCGAGCAGGTCGCGGGCATCACGCGGCGGGCGATGCACGGCGAGCTGGACTACGACCAGAGCCTGCGCGAGCGCGTGGCGCTCTTGCGCGGACTTTCTGCACGGGTCCTGCACGAGCTGGCGGAAAACCTCCCGCTCACCGAGGGCGCCGAGACGCTGTTGCGCGTGCTCAAGCGGCTGGGGTACCGGACGGCAGTCATCTCCGGCGGCTTCTCGGTGGCCGCGGAAGCTCTGCAGAAGCGGCTGGGCATCGACTTCGCCTGGAGCAACACGCTGGAGATCGCGGACGGTTCGCTCACCGGCCGGGTGCTCGGCCCCATCGTCAATGCGCAGCGGAAGGCGGAGATCCTGGAGGAGCTGGCGGCGCGCGAGCGTGTGCCGCTCGACCAGGTGATCGCCATCGGCGACGGTGCCAACGACCTGCTCATGCTGCAGAAGGCCGGCCACGGCATCGCCTTCCACGCCAAGCCCAAGCTGCGCGAGGCGGCGCACACCTCGATCTCGGCGATGGGGCTGGACTCCATCCTCTACCTGCTCGGCATCACCGGCCGCGACGTCCTGTCGCTGGAGAGCGAATGACCATTTCCAGGCGCAAGCTCCTCGGCACCGCCGCGGCCGCCGCGGCCCTCTCGCAGACCGCGCGCGCGCAGCAGAAGCCGGGACAGCGGCCCGTGGCGGTCGCCTCCGTCAACGGCGTGCGCGCCGTGGAGCGCGCGGTGAAGGGGATGCAGTCGGGCGAGGATCCGCTCGATGCCGCCATCGCGGGAGTGAACATCGTGGAGGAGGACCCTGCCGACATGACGGTGGGATACGGCGGCGTGCCCAACGAGGAGGGCGTGGTCCAGCTCGACGCCTGCGTGATGCACGGCCCGACCGCGAGGGCCGGCGCGGTGGCCTCGCTGGAGGGCGTGAAGAACCCGTCGAAAGTCGCGCGCCTGGTGATGCAGACCACCGATCACATTCTCTTGGTCGGCCCCGGCGCGCGCCATTTCGCCACCATCAATGGTTTCGGCAACGAGAACCTGCTCACCGAGAAGGCGCGCAAAGTCTGGCTGTTCTGGAAGCAGAACCTCTCCGACCGCGACAAGTGGCTGGAGCCGGACCCTGCGCACTACCCGCAGGAAGTGAAGGAGTTCATCCAGGAGTTCGGCTGGGACGAATTCCGCAAGCCGCAGAACGGGGGCACCATCCACCTCAGCGCGGTGGACGGCCGCGGCGACCTGGCAGGCTGCACAACGACGTCGGGGCTCTTCTTCAAGATGCCTGGCCGGGTGGGCGACTCGCCGCTGATCGGCGCCGGCTGCTTCACCGACAACGAGGTGGGCTCCGCCGGCAGCACCGGCCGCGGCGAGGCCAACATCCTGGTCGGCGGCGCGCACTTGATCGTGGAGTTCATGCGGCAGGGGAAGCATCCGCGCGAGGCTTGCCTGATGACGCTGGAGCGGATCGCGAAGAGCACCCGCGAGAAGCGCCTGCTCGACGCGCCCGGGCGGCCAAACTTCCACATCAGCTTCTACGCGGTGAACAAGGCGGGCCAGTACGCGGGCGCGTCGATGTACGGCTTCGGCAGCACGGGAAAGCGCCGGCAATTCGCGGTCGGCGATTCCTCGGGCGCGCGGAAGGAGGACACCGCCTTCCTCTTCGAGCGCCGCCAGACGTAGAAGGAGTCGCGGTCCAGATCAGGCTTCTACTTCGTCGAGATCCCAGGGGACGATCTGTTCCTCGGAGAAGACGAACACGCGCAGTCTGCCGCGCATCTCGCTGCGCGCTGGGCGGTAGGTGCGACGGATCTTCGCCGGCCCGGCGAACCCCACACGGGACATCTTCACCAGCGACATGGCGTCGTGGTGCTGGCCGTCGCAGCCGTCCCGCTCGGCGGCGGTCTCGTGTTCGTGCGCCTCGAGACAGCGGAACATCATGCGCCTCTTGCCACGAAGTTCTCGCGGACGTAGCGGACCGTGTCGGCCAGCGTCTCCACCGGGTCGCGCGGGCGGAAGCCCAGCAGCCGCTCGCTCTTGGACGAGTCGATGAAGAACCAGCACTCGCCCATCTCCACGTCGCTGGCGGGCAGATCCGGCTCGCGGCCGCGGTCGCGGGCCCACTTCTCCAGCCAGTGCGCGGCGGCCACCTTCAAGGGTGAGGGCATGCGCCACAAGGGCGGCTGGCGATGCGCGATGCGGCCCAGCCGGGCGAAGAACTCATCGAAGTCCCAGTTGACGGCGCCCATGAGGTGTCGCTCTCCCGGGTTGCCGCGATGGAGCGCAGCGACGAACGCCTGCGCGGCGTCGCGCACGTCGACGAAGGAGATCCCGCCGCGCGGCATCACCGGGATCCGGCCCATCAGGAAGCGGAAGATGTCCTGCGTGGAGGACATCCGGACATCGCCCGGCCCCAGGAGCAGCGAGGGATTGAGGATGACCACGGGCAGGCCTCGCCGGGCGAACTCGATGGCGATCTTCTCCTCGTAGATCTTGCTCAGGTAGTACGGCCAGCGCCCCACGGTCTCGATGGGGTAGTCATCCTCCTCCGTGGCCGCCCGCCGCGTCCGCGACACGCCGATGGTCCCCGACGACGAGGCCAGCACCACGCGCGAGAGGCCGGCTCGCTGCGCCTCGACGAGAAGGTTGCGCGTGCCGTCGACGTGCAGCTCGTACATCTTGCGCGAGTCGGCAGGGTCGCGGCTCACCAGGCCGGCCAGGTGATAGAGGCCTTCCACACCGGCCAGTGCCCGCCGCAGCGACTCCACGTCGCGCACGTCGCCCTTGACCGCCTCGGCGCCGGGGACCTGCGCTCCCGACCGCACCAGCGCCCGCACTTCGTGGCCCGCCTCCAGCAGCATTGGGACCAGCGTCGAGCCGAGAAAGCCGGTGGCTCCTGTGACGAGCAGCTTCACCGCGCCGCCTCCAGCAGCCGCCCAGGCTTGCCCATCTCCGGCGGCGGCTTGCCGTCGCGCAGCGCCTCGACTGCGAGGCGTACCAACCGAGTCACTTCCTTGTGCGCGGCGGAGCGCGCCAGTCCCTGCGTGGCGGTGCGCAGCTCCTCGTGCCGCAGCACCGGGCCGATGCGCACGATCAGCTTTCGCCGCTTGCGCGGGTCGGGCAGGAATGCGCCCTTCGGCATCGCCTGGTGCGTCCCCTCCAGATAAACCGGCAGGATGTCCGCGCCGGCGGCGAAGCTGAGGTAGGCGATGGCGGGCTTGAACTCCTGGAGGTTGCCGTCGGGCGAGCGCGTCCCCTCGGGAAAGATGAGCAGGTGGTAGCCGTACTCCAGCGTCCGAACCGCGGTCTGCAGCGACTCCTTGAGCCCGCCGCGCCGCTCGATGGGCACCAGGTTGGTGAAGTTGCCGAACCAGGCCCGCTTCCAGGGGTTGTCGAAGAAGTAGTCGCGCGCCGCCAGCGAGGCGAGCTTGGGGCCTTCGCGTCCCAGGGCAATCTTCACCAGGCCGACGTCCAGGTGGCTGTTGTGGTTGGCGGCCACCAGGAAGGGCGCGTGCGACGGCACGTTGGCCTGTCCTTTGATCTCGATGTCGAACACGCCGCCGTAGAGGGCCTTCTGGAAGAAGGCGATGGCGGTGCGGCCCGCCGCGGCCACCGGCCCGGGCACGGGGATCTCCGCGTTCTTCTCCTCGAGCGACTCGCGCTCCTCGGGCACAGGCTCCCGCTTCTCGATCCGGCGGGCCAGGTCGCCCGCGGTGGCGAAGTCGCTCTCCGGCGGCGGCGCGACGCCCGCTTTCTCCAGGGCCACGGTGAGCTCCGCGATCAGCAGCGAGTCGAAGCCCAGGTCCGCCACCATGCGGGTCTGCGCGCCCACGCTTCCGCGCGGCTTCTGCGCCAGATCGGCGAGCAGATCGTAGAGCCAGGCGTCGCTGCCCGCAGGCTGCGTGGAGAGTTGCGTGGCCGCGGCGGTGGCCTTCTCCAGGCGCAAGAGCTCCGCCACCACCAGCGGCCGCTTCACCTTCCGCGTCGCCGTCCTGGGCAGGTCGCCCTCCCAGAAATGGAGGATCTTCACCCGCTTCCAGAACGGCAGGTCGGAGGAGACGCTGGCGAAGTGCTCCTCGATGGCGGCCCGCTCCTCGCGCTTCTTGGCCACGCAGAGGCACGCCACCCGCTCGTGGCCCTTGCCGTCGGGCAACCCCACGATGCTCAGCTCCTGGATCCGATCGTTCGCGCCGTACAGCTCCTCCAACTCGTCCGGATAGACGTTCTTGCCGCTCGCGTCGAGGATGAGGTCCTTCTTGCGCCCGACCAGCCGCAGCTGTCCGTCTTCGTCGATGCGGCCCAGGTCGCCCGTGCGCAGCCACCCGTCCGCCAGCACCCGGGCGGTGGCCTGCGGGTCGTCGAGGTAGCCGGTCATCACGTTGGGACCCTTGGCCAGCACCTCGCCGACGCCGTCGGCATCAGGGCTCTCGATGCGCAGCTCCACGCCTGGGAGCGGCGGTCCCACCGTGCCGGTGCGCAGCCTGTTCTCCGGGATGGTGACGGAGAGCACCGGCGCCGCCTCGGTCAGGCCGTACCCCTCGGTCAGGTCGAGCCCGAGCTCGTGGAAGGCGGTCTGCACCTCCTCGGGCAAGGCGCTCCCGCCCGAGACCAGGAGCCGAAGCTTGCCGCCAAATCTATTGTGGATGGGCCAGAAGAGGAGCTTGCCCACGTTGAAGGGCGTGCGGTTGCGCAGCTCGCCGTGGAGGGTCATCGCCGCCTGCACCGCGGCGTGCACCACGCGCGGCTTCGCCAGAAGCTCCTGCGTGAGGCGGCGATGGAGGAGCTGCCACAGGGCGGGCACACCGATCATCGCGTGGATGCGGCCGGTCTCCAGCGCCTCCGAGAGCCGGTCCGCGGTGAGCTCGTCGAGGTAGGTGATCTCCGCGCCCAGCATCAGCGGGACGAGCAGGCCGCAGCTGAACTCGAAGGTGTGGTGCAGCGGCAAGACGCTGAGCACGCCCTCGCCCAGGCGCAGGTCGAAGAGGCCGGCGAGCCTGGCGGCCAGCGCGGCGAAGTTTCGGTGCGTGAGCATCACGCCCTTGGGCTTGCCGCTGGTGCCGCTGGTGAAGAGGATGCTCGCCACCTCGTCCGGAGCGGCGCTCTTGCGCAGCGCCTGGAGGCCGGGCTTGCTCGACCCGCGCAGCGCTTCCGGCAGCGTCAGCGTGCGGACCGCGGGAATCGCGCCCAGCCGTTCGGCCACGCGCGGGCTGGCCAGCAGCACCGTCGCCTTCGCCGCCTGCGCGCAGTTCTGCACCTCCGCGAGCGAGAGGTCGGGGTCCAGCGGCGCGGCAGCGGCGCCCGCCTTGAGGATGCCGAAGTACGCCATGGCCCACTCGGGCCGGTTCTCCGACATGAGCAGCACGCGGTCGCCGGCCTTCACGCCGGCTGCCTGCAGCGCGCGGCCGGCGCGGTCGGAGAAGCGGGAGAGCTCGTCGTAGGTGACGCGGTCGTCGCGCGTGCGCGACAGCTCGGCGGCGTTCTCCTCGCCGGCGTAGAAGCGCAGCGCCACCCGCTGGCCGAAGGCGTGCTGGGAAGCGGCCAGGAGCGCGAGCAGGTCCTTGGGCTGGGGCACCTCGCGGCGCAGCGCCTTGCTCTCCTCCTCCAGCCCCGGGAACACCCACTCCTCGAGGCCGCGCATGTGCACGTCCATCCAGTACTGGCGCCAGTCGATGGCCTCCGGGTCCCAGGGCAGCTTCTCGCGGTCCTCCGGCGAGAGCTGCTGCCAGAGCTGCCGCGTGTGCTTGCACTGGAAGATGAAGCGCTCGCCGGCGACGAAGGGCATGAAGAGATCCCAGGTCGTCTCCAGCACTGACAACTGCCGATCCATGCTCTCCAGCGCCTGGTCGGTCCGCGCGAGGAGCGCGGTGGTGCGCGGCGCTCCCCAGGATGCGCCGCGCTCGGCGATCAGCTTGCGGATGCCCTTGGCGGCGGCGCGGAAGAGCGGCGTGCTGGAGGCGAAGTACAGCTCCTTGGCGGCCGGGTAGGGCTCGAGGAAGGTATCGATCCAGTTGCGCAACCGGCTGCGCTGGCCTTCCTCCACCCGCTGGTCCATGAAGCGCCGCTTGTAGAGCGCGACCAGCTCCACCGCGCGGCGCACGTAGAACGGATTCACGTCGCCGGAGGCGAGCTGGAAGACGCGCTGCTGCAGCCGATCGGCGCAGGCCGCGCCAGCCACGCCCAGGATGCCGGCGGCCACCAGGTCCACCGGGATGAGGTCTAGGACCAGCTTGTGTCCGGCGGGGAAGACGCGTTGGCCCTTGAGGCCCATGAAGGACAGCGGCGCGCTGGTGGTGAACCCCTCGTTCCACCCGGGGAAGGGAAAGCGCAGCGCGCTCTCCACGATGGCCGGCCGGACCAGCGCGTACTTGCAGCCGCTGGCGGCGATGGCCTGCTCGCCCATGGCCTTGGTGTACGTGTACGTGTTGGGCCAGCCCCATGCCTGCGCCCGATCCATGCCTGCCTGGACCAGCTGCTGGCCGAGCCAGAGCTTGCGCTCGCGGCCCTGGGCGAGCCGCAGCGCCTTCTCGTCGCCGGGGTCGCGGCCTTCCTCCTCCAGCCTCTTCACCGCCGCCTCACGGAACCGGGCCAGAAGCGCGGTGTCATCGGCCTGCGCGCGCAGGCGGGCCACCAGCGCGTCCACGTCCTTCAGCTCGGCTTCCACCGAAAAGGGAACCCGGGCAATGTCGCTGCCTTCGGCCTCCGCCCTTTCGTGTGCCTTGGGATAGCTGCCGATCAGCGGCTCGTCCTCGAACACTGGACCGCGCCGGGCGCCCGCCACGAAGCAGGTGGAGATGTGCACCAGCGTCGCACCGGTGCGCTTGCACAGCTCGGCGGCGTGCTTGGCGCCCTCGGTGTTGACGGTGACCGCGAACTCCAGCGAGGGATTGAAGGTGACCAGGCCCGCGGAGTTGATCACGCAAGCCAGCTTTCCCGAGAGCTGCTTCACCTGCTCCTCGGAGAGTCCGAGCAGCGGATCGGTGACGTCGCCTTGCAGCGGCACGCACTTGTCGCGGAGGAACTCGTAGAACTGTTCCTCGCCGTGCTTCTCCCGCAGCGGCCGGAAGGGCGGCGAGGCGGCCACCTTGCCGAAGAAGCGATCGTCGGCGGTCCCGCCGGCGCGCGGGCGCACCAGAACGTAGACGCGGCCGACATCCGGATAACGATCCAGCAGCATGGTCAGCGCGACCTTGCCCAGGAAGCCGGTCACGCCGGTGATGAGGATCTCGCGTCCCTTGAACGCCCTTGCGAGATCGATGCTCAAGGCTCTTCCTTTGCCGCGATGCCCGGCCGCGTAGCCTTTGCCCCTCCGTGCTCGGGGAGCTGCCGCGCGCCTTCGTCCGCCGCCAGCGCGACGTCGGTCATCACCATGGGCGGATGGTGCATCAGCGTGATCTCCGCCGAGCGCCCTTGCCGGCCCCGGGCCATGTCGATGGCCTCGGCCAGCGTGTCGGCGCGCTCCCACCCCATCAGCTCGGGCACGTGGGTGTTCTCGGTGCCCACCGCGATGATCTGCCCCAGGTGCTGCCGCCCGTTCTCGCCCCAGTACCACATGTAGAAGGGGTGGGCCCCGTGGTACGCGTTGCCCTTGCGGTAGAGGTGAACGTACGAAGGGTTCTGTGCGAACTCGCGCTCGTACTTGCGGTGCAGCTCCATCGCGTCGCGGGTCTCCGGCAACAGCCGGTGGAAGAACTCGATGTAGCTGGGGTGCTGCACCGGGTCGAACTCGTCCATGCAGGGATGGGTGAGGATGAGCGTGCCGCCGCGCTTCACCAGCGGCGTGCCCCGGTTCATGTTGAAGAAGTAGCCGCAGGCCATCACCTGCACGAGCAGCGGGTTCAGGATGGAGTTGACGTTGTAGGGGCTGATGTAGGGGATGCCGGCGATGAGGATGTCGGCCTGCCCGCGCACCTTGACGAAGAGCTGGCGGCGGCAGGCCTGGAGGATCTTCTCGTGCGCCAGCTCGGTGCGGCCGGCGGCGCAGGCGATCAGGCCGTAGGCCGCCGGCACCTTGTGGAAGACGCTCTGGCGCAGGGCCCGCGGCGTCTTCTGCAGGGTCCAGCGCAGGCCGGCCAGCGCCGCGCGGTCGAGGTCGGTGAAATCCTCCTCGCGCTTGCCGAGGAACGCCATCGGCCCGTCGAACATCTTGTTGTTGAGCGCCGTCTCGATGTGGAAGACGTCCACGTGCTGGTCGATGACGCGGCCGATGCGGTCCACCGAGCTGTGCAGCTCGGAATGGCGCGGCTCCATGTAGCTCTTGGAGCCGCGGATGGCGTGCGGCGTGTGGTGGGCGCGCAGTCCCAGGTAGTCGGTGAGGCCGGTTCCCACCGACTTGTGCCCGCCGTCCATGGGGACGAAGTTGATGTTCAGGTAGATGACCAGGTCGGCTTCGGTGGCCCGCCGCGAGATGCGGACCTTTTCGCCGGCCTCGGTGGTGCCCAGCTCGACGATGCCTCCCGGCTCCTCTGCGTCGTGGTTGGTGTAATGGTCGGGGTAGTAGGCGTCGAAGATCTTCGTCCCCACCATCCGCCGCATCTCCGCCTCGGTCATGCGGCGGTGCAGCGCGTTGGCGATGAGCAGATGGACGTCGTCCACGCCCGAGTCGGCGAGCAGCGGGAGCAGGATCTCCAGCATGATCTGCCGCACGTCGGGCGTGCGCATGGGCGGCAGCGGCAGCGAGATGTCGTCGATGGCGATGACGACCTTCATGCCGGGGCGCAGCTGGGCGTGGAGCGGGTCGCAGCCCTCCGGATGGTTGATGGCCCAGCGGATGGCGGCGCGCCAGTTGGCCAGCTCCTCGATGGGTGGGTTGGGAAAGACGATGCGCGTGCCCACCGGGACCTCCTCGAGGAGGATCTCGGTGTCTGAGAACAGCATGCGCGGCGGAGACCGCTTCTCCTGGATGACGACCTGGGCGTCCTCGTCGTAGCTCTGCCGCAGCCTGTCCAGCGAACGCATCGGGCTCCCGTGGCGGTTGGACCGGACTTTCTACCCCAATGGATCGGGTGTTGCGAGAGCGGCGGCGGGCGACTGACCGCTTGGGTCCGAGCCGGCGACTGCGCTACAGGGAGGGCCATGGCGCGCGCAAAGGCGAGGGCGGTTCTCGATCGGCTGGGCCTTTCTCTCCGCGAGAGCGGAACGGACGCATTCCTCGAGTCGCGCGATCCGGCGACCGGCGAGGTGTTGGGACGGATTCCTGCCGCCGATCGGTCGGGCTACGAGGCGGCTGTCGAGGCGGCGAACAGCCGATTCGAGGAATGGCGCCTGCGGCCGGCTCCGAAGCGCGGCGAGCTCGTGCGGCGGCTCGGCGAGCTGTTGCGGGAGCACAAGGAGCCTCTGGGCGAGCTGGTCTCATTGGAGACGGGGAAGATCCGCGCCGAGGGCCTGGGCGAGGTGCAGGAGATGATCGACATCTGCGACTTCGCGGTGGGCCTCTCGCGGCAGCTGCACGGGCTGATCATCGCCTCCGAGCGGCCGCGACACCAATTGATGGAGCAGTGGCATCCGCTGGGTCCTGTGGGGATCGTCACCGCCTTCAACTTCCCGGTGGCGGTCTGGTCGTGGAACGCGGCGCTGGCGGCGGTGTGCGGGGACGTCTGCCTGTGGAAGCCGTCGCCGCTCACGCCCTTGTGCAGCGCGGCCGTGCAGGCGCTCTGCGACCGCGCGGCCGCCGCCTGTGACGCGGCCGGCGTCTTCTCGCTAATCCCGGGGGGCGTCCCGGCCGGCGAGTGGATGTGCGACGACCGGCGGCTGCCGCTGGTCTCTTTTACCGGGTCGATCGCCGCGGGCCGCAAGGTGGCGCAGCGGGTGGCGGCGCGGCTCGGCCGCAGCCTCCTGGAGCTGGGCGGCAACAACGGCGTCATCGTGCTCGACGACGCGGACCTCGATCTGGCCGTGCGCGCGGTGGTGTTCGGTTCGGTGGGCACCGCGGGGCAGCGCTGCACCTCGACGCGGCGGCTGTTCGTGCAGAAGGGCATCGCGCGCGAGCTGGGCAAGAGGCTGCTGGCGGCCTTCCGCAGCGTGAAGATCGGCGATCCCCTCGATGCCTCGGTGTTGATGGGCCCGCTGATCACGCGCTCGGCGGTGGACCGCTACGCGGCGGCCATTGCCGCGGCGCGCGCGCAAGGAGGCGAGGTGCTCTGCGGCGGCCGCGCGCTCGACGGCCCGGGCAACTTCGTCGAGCCGGCGCTGATCCGTGCGCCGCCCCACGAGGCGTTTCCCATCGCCTGGGAGGAGACCTTCGCGCCCATCCTCTATCTGTTCGAGGTGGAGGATCTGGAGGAGGCGCTGCGCGCCCACAACGCGGTTCCCCAGGGCCTCTCCAGCGCCATCTTCACCGACAGCTTGCGCTCCGCCGAGCAGTTCCTCTCCGCTGCGGGCTCCGACTGCGGCATCGCCAACGTCAACGCCGGCACCAGCGGCGCGGAGATCGGCGGCGCCTTCGGCGGCGAGAAGGACACGGGCGGCGGCCGAGAATCTGGCTCCGACTCCTGGAAGGCCTACATGCGCCGCCAGACCTCCACCATCAACTGGGGCAAGGACCTTCCGCTCTCGCAGGGGATCGAATTCGGCTGATTCGAAGCAGGCCGTTACGCGAGCTTCTTGGAGAAGCGGAGGGAGGCGAGGACGACCAGCGCCACGAGGATGCAGGACATCCAGAGGAGCTCAGGACCCAGGTCGGAGAGGCCGGCGCCCTTGAGGACGATCCCCCGGACGATGCGCAGGAAGTGCGTCAGCGGGAGCGCCTGGGCAAGCCATTGGGCGGCGCGCGGCATGGCCTCGAAGGGGAACATGAACCCGGAGAGCAGGATGTTGGGCAAGAGGAAGAAGAAGCTCATCTGCATGGCCTGCTGCTGCGTCTTCGCCAGCGTGGAGAAGAAGAGCCCGACGGCGAGGTTGGCCGCGATGAAGACGAAGGCCAGCAGATAGAGCAGCGTCACCGACCCGCGGAACGGCGCGCCGAAGATC